>NZ_JBJPHU010000251.1:0-2461 GCF_052939515.1 Phormidesmis sp. 146-33 | reverse complement strand
TTTCAGATTTCTGGCGATTTGGCAACCCCTTCTTGAGAATGGTGCAAGATCTGAGATAGCCCAGTTCAATCTCAGCTAATCGTGGGCAGCGTCGTAAAAAAACAAAACCAACCTTCTCTCCCTGCTGAGTTTCAATCCTCATCCATCCCCAGCCCTGACACTTGAATTGATCTTGCAGCTTCTGAACTATCTTCCCTAGCTCATGACTGGGTGTTTCCACACCACCCATAAATCTCATGGTTTCAGAATCCTCATTCATTCGCTCCATCAAATCTAAATCAGTTTCAGAGAGAGGTTGAAGAATAATTCTATTCCCGCACAACATGCTTGATCTTTCTCATTACTACATTCTCTCTAAGCTTAACTCTCGCCAATAAATTTGTAGCGGCATCCCTACCGATAACTTAAGCAGAGCAAAAGTGACTTGCCACGGCTCAATCTGGCCGCTGTGCAGACGGTATTTCTACTTATTTCGCCATACTCAAGACAAAAACTCTAAAACTAGCTGATTGAATTGTTGCGGATGCTCGATTGGACTCCAATGACCGCACTTCTCAAAGATTTCTAGTCGAGTGTTCGGAATTATCTTGGCAGCATTTTGAGCATGACTTACAGGAACCATCGGATCTTGCCTGCCCCAGATGATTAAGGTTGGAGCAGCAATCGTGTGTAATCTTTCAATGATCGATTGACAGAACTGCCCCCAGATATTGAAGCTTGAGTGTTGTGATGCCGAGAGAGGAAAATAAGAGCAGTAATTTGCGGACTACGAATGTGCGATCTGCTTTTGTTGTTTAGCAAACAAGTCGGTAAACACTCGCGCGGCTGCCTGTCCTCGCAGGAGTTGTTCATGGGCGAACAAAATCAACTGCTCAATCAGTGCTTGCCCTTGTTGTCGCACGACTTCCCCAATGGTTTGGATGGGATGAATCGGACGCTTGCCTCTGGGCGGTTTCTGCGATGGCGGTAAACAGGCAAGATGCAACAACGAGTATGCCACGAACACTAAACACCAATGGGATTGCATGGCTGAGTGTGACCGCACCCGATACTGGTCGAGTCCCAGCAGTTGTTTTCCGTCCCGGTAGAAGGTTTCAATCGCCCATCGTTTCAAGTACATCGATAAGGTTTGCTTGGCACTCCAGTCGGTGCGATTGGTGACGAGAACCGCAGAGGAACCGCTCAAGTTAGCCGATTCAAAGCAAATCACCAATCGCACTTTGCCAATGCCAGAAAGTCGAGCACAGACACTAAAGCCCCAATAGCTGCGGTGATCAATGTCCACTTGATGATAGGCAGAAGACGGAATCAAGGGGACGAGTGCTTCGACCTTGATTACACCATTGGCTGGCAGAGGAATGGGCTGTCCCTGGGCATCTCGCAACTGAAACCCGTACATGGAGAAGTTACGACCCTTGCGGTATCTGCGAAGCAGCGTGCGCTTGAGCAAACTCACCCAGTTCTTCTTCTGGTCTGCCAGTTGCTGGACAAATTCGGTCGTCAGATACCAACTATCCATCAAGACGGTCGTGAAGGGCAATCCATGCTCAATCGCATGCTTCAATAGCTCATGTGCAATCGTCATCTTGGTGCGGAACTGCTCGTGCAACTGGGCAAATTCTGGGTCGCTCAGCAGCGTCGGGTCTAACTGCTTGTGCAACTTTTGCCGAGCTTGGGTCGTGGGCGGAATCACTTGCCCCGGAAAGTGCTTGGACACAAATTGCTCCCACTGCGTCAAGTCCTCATAGCGACGGTAGATCTCATAATCGACCGGAAACCGCACTGCTCCACTGCGATAGTGGCTTGTAACCAAGTTATGAGCAAGGGGATAGCGACTATCACTATGATTGTAGTGTCGGTCAATGTACTCGAACAAACTCCCCACATGCTCACACAGGGTATCATCAATCAATAAGCACGACTGCTCTGCCTTCAATCGGACATTTACCGTTTGCGCTAGTAAGTACTGAATGCGATGCGCGTTCATCACTTCACTCTTCCAAGGCGACTCACTCAGAAAGCGCGATAGATTGGTCTTATCTGCGCTCTCTAATGTACAACGACTGATATGACTGAGGCTTTTGTTCTCCAAGACGATTAGCCCCGTCAAGTAGATCTGGAAATTCTCATAGCTGCGTTCATCTCTGAACAAACCGCGAAAGGCTTCCGCGTGCTGTTCAACAATCGGGGCAGGAGCGACTATCGGCAGTTGCATGATCCTGGTTCCTCCTGAAGTTAGTGTCACGAATTATTCGCGGAAGATTTACGGTCATGTTTTGCATGATCGCGCTCCACTACCATGCAAAAAACGGTGAGACAACTTATTTCATTCGGGAACGCCCCGATTTCATCTGACTTGGCACGAAATTCACGGAACAAGCGCTCCAAGTGATTGGTGGTCTGAATATACAGCATTTTTCAAGTAGATGTAGTACGATTAACTAGTCAGTGTCAGTAGAAA
>NZ_JBJPHU010000047.1:0-46537 GCF_052939515.1 Phormidesmis sp. 146-33 | reverse complement strand
GCCCTCGGTTTTTGGGAACGAAATGGCTATCATCGACGCGGCGAACCGTTTGCAGAAGAACGATATAGCGATCGCTAAAAAGCTGTGAGAATCATTTCACCCATTTGCTCATCTTTAAATAAACGACGATTTCGCTTTCTCTTCAGCTTCGATCACCGCTTGCCAGGTGCGATTATAAACTCCCGGCGTGAAGGGAAAAGCCTGGTCTGAGGTGCGTCCAGTTAGTTGCGTCAAAAAGTCCCAAGTTGGATTGGCGACAAGATCCCATTCGTAGAGCGTGACTCCCATCTCTTGGGCGATTTGGTAACAGGCGGCAGTGTGACGATCGTAGGCTTCTGCAAACCGTTGGCGATCGAACGTTACGCCTCCATACAGCGCTTCTCGAATTTCGATTTCAAAGGGTGACAGCGTATCAGACGGTCGTGACTCAAACCAGGCTTGACAATCTTCTAGCCAGGGTTTTAGCGATCGTGTGGTGAGAATGTAAAGGCCATTTTTGGGCAACTTTTTTTGTCGAAACCAGAAGGCGACGGGCGCATCCGTGACCGCATGAAACTGCCAGAGAGACTCGTACGATCGGGGATAATGTTTCCACGAATAGCCCAACAGCGTCATGGCTTTGCCTGCGGTGCGGTTTCCAGTGGCGGCTAGCCCTACAAAGAAAAATCGCTGACGGTAAATCAGAGCCGTTGTCACAACGTAGCGAATCCTATGGAAGATCTGTTTAATTTGACGTTTTAGAGAGTCCATTGTTTTAGTAGATGCTGAAATTAATTTAGGGGTCAGTATAACTTTGCTTTCAGCCAAAATCTAATCATTAAAATATCTATTTAACTGCCTGTCTTTGCTTGTACAGTCTGAACGAATTGTTTGACAACGTTGGTATATTTTTCTGGCATATTATTGTCGTGTCCACCGTTTTGAATTAAGAGCAGTTGCTTGGATTTGGGAGCCGCCGCATAGAGCGCTTGACCCATCTCGACGGGGATTTGAATATCACTGGTGCCTTGAATAATCAGAACGGGCATCTGGACAGATTTCATCTTCTCAAGCGACTCAAAATGCTGCTGCATTAAAACGTCGATCGGCAACACCCAAAAAACGCCAAACCGCTTGCTCATATCCCTCATGCTAGTGAACGTACTTTGCACAATTAGAGCGGACGCTTCGGGATGTTTTGAGGCAAGGTCGATCGCGATCGCACCGCCGATCGAGTGTCCATAAATCACAATTTGTTTGGCTGAAATCTTCAGATCCTGAGTCAAATACTTCCAGGCAGCTTGTGCGTCTTCATACACTTGAGATTCTGTCGGAAAGTCTCCTTCACTTTGACCAAATCCTCGATAGTCTATCAACAAAATTGAGTAGCCCAACTTGTGAAACTGACGAGCCTGACTGACATTTGCGCCAATATTTACCGCATTGTGATGAAAGTAGAGCATGACGGGCGCATTCGTTTTCTCAGCAGGAATCCACCAGCCATGTAAGCGATCGACCTTCCCTGGTTTTGTCGTAATCAGTAGCCAAACATCTTGATAATTTAGCTTGTATAAATTAGGAGTATGGGGATAATCCCGTAAGGGAAAAAACATTAACCGCTGCTGTTGAAAGAATAGCAATGTGCAGAAAATAGAGTACCCGATCGCAAACCGTCTTGCTCGAATTAACCATTTTTTGGAACGTGAAATCGGCGGTTTTTTAGAGCGCGATTGTCCTTTTTTGAACACTAAATTTGTCCCAGTTTTGCGATTTTCTTGACCAACGATGTTAGCCTTCCCAGTATTAGGGAACTGAGATTGGAATCAGCGAATTTTCTGGAAAATATTGCCGATAGCGTCCGTTTTCAGACAGTACAACCACCATTTTTAACGGGTAATCAGGCTGCACCTGCAAATCTGCCCAGGGCACACTAATCTCCAAACATTTGTCTAAGCCGACCTGAGCGCGAGTCTTGCGAGAATACCACTTAAAATCGTCTCCCGCTTCCTGAAGCCGAACCGTCTGCGTCAACAAATTCACCCCCAAATGATGGTGAAACTGATACGTCAACGGCGCTTCGTCCGGCAACTCTGTGAGCGGAATCGGGCTATTTCGCATGGGACGGTCGGCATAATACCACAGCAAATTCAACTCAGGCGGACAGTCAATACCGGGTTGAACGCCCGATCGAAAGTCTAACCGCACATAGAAATTCAGGTGATCCAGCCCATACCAAAGGCGTTGAATCTCACTGCTCTGGTGCATTGTCCCTCGTGCGCCACCGACTTCGATTCGACCCGCTTTATCCCAATCCTGCTCGTCTCCCCGCCCATCAACAACGGGATGAATAAAGCCCTGTGGCGCATGGTCGCCCTGTTTCGCATGAACTTCGACCGCCCGCCGCACATTGTCAGGAATCGGCTCCCCTAACGCCTGATACAGCGCTGCCAAATGTTCTCGAAACAACTGGTCAAACATGGCATCTTGATTCGACGAGTGCCCTTCGCCAAACCACCAAAACCAATCAGACCCTTCTGCTGCATACAGCGCTTCCCAGGCTTCAGGGTTCGTTTCCTCGGTCGCTTCGGGATGGGTAGACAACACCTGCCGAGCCGTCGTCAGCAAATCCCAGGCGCGATTTTTTGCCGGATCGCCAATCCAAGTTGTAAAACTCCCATCCACCCAGGAACCACTGTGAAGCTGATTAGTCGGAATCGTTTCCGTCGCAGGATGCTGGTCTAAAAATTCCGAAACCGTCACCAGCTTGATCCCCGTGTGGCTGTTCAGCGTTTGGTAGAGGCTTTCCAAAAAGGGCTTGCCGTCCTGCGGATAATATTCCCAGCAGTTTTCACCATCCAAAGCGATCGTCACCAGCCAGGGTTTGTCCAGGTTGCCGCCGTTTCGCTGTCTGAGCGATCGAGAAATTGCCTCCAAATGTCCCACCAGATCGGCTGCGGCCCGTTTTGGCTCCATCGATCCGTAAGTGAACCCAATCAGATCCGACAAACGGTGATCCCGAAAGACGATCGACAAATCCCCAGCCGGAGTTTCCAGGCGATAGGGACGATACAGCATTTCGGGGTCATACACATTCCCCGTTTCATCGCGATTAAAAAAGTGCTTGAGCGACCAGCCCAACACCGCTTCATCCGAGCAGAGCCACTGAAAGCCCGACTTCGCCACATAAGGCAACATCGCAGGACTGACTGATTGCTCAGACGGCCACAGACCACGAGGCGATCGCCCAAACCGCTCTTCGTACATCTGCCACGCTTTCTGAAGGTGGCGCGTAATATCGTCTGCAAACTGAAATCGCTGCTCAGGCAAAGCCATCTGAGGAACAGCAACCCGACCCGCATTCGTATCCGCCAAGAGCGGCAAAATGGGGTGAGTATAAGGAGTCGTCGTCACCTCAAGCTGACCTGCATCCTGCATTTTGCGGTGTTGAGGAATGATCTGGCTAAGAATTTCGCGATGTTTGGCGATGATGAGCTGGCGATCGCTCAGACTAAATCCCTTTCCTTTCTCTAGCCAGCCTGCGATTAACGGATCATCCCAAAACAACGGATCAATCCACGCTAGGTTGTGCCACATCAGCAGGTCGCCAAAGTCTTCTAGCCCCCAGTGATTAACACACCATTCGCGTCCTTTATCCTGTCGCTGTCCATACAGTTCGGCATAGCGAGGATGAGGATCAACCAGCGTATGGTGATTGCCGTCAAAGAAATGCTCAACAATAAATTCTTTTTGCTCCTGGTCTAGCCGCTCTACCGGAGTCAGTGTCAGGGTCAGATAAGGGTCGATCGCCGTCCCCGCTACATAGTCTTCGATCTGAAGAATCAGCGAAGGCACCAAATTGACCGTCTGATGCAGGTTAGGATATCGCTCCAACAGCAGCACCAGATCTAAATAATCTTTTGTACCATGCAGGCGCACCCAGGGCAGACGATATTGCCCTTCAGATTGCGCGTCTGCACCTCCCCTGCTTTTGTACAACGGCTGGTGCTGGTGCCAGATAAACGCGACGTACAGAGGATGAGACATAAAGTTTTGAGGGGTGGAGTTTGAGTTTTGAGCCTGTCTGAGATGCAGGAGTGAGTGCTGTGTTCTTAAATTGATTCAAAACGCAGCACCCAAAACTCAACCTACTACATTACTTGCTCAACTTCTTCGATTTCGGGAATGAATTCGCGTAGACGGCGCTCGATCCCCATTTTTAGCGTCATCGCAGAACTGGGGCAAGATCCACAAGCGCCTTGTAGACGAAGCTTGACGATCGGCCCGTCTAACTCAACTAGCTCGACGTTTCCGCCGTCTGACATCAGATAAGGACGCAGTTCATCCAGGACAGTTTCAACGTTCTCAGGGGTTAGTGCCAATGCTTGAGACATAATTCACCTTTTTGGTTTCAGTCTTTTTTGGTTTCGGTCAATTGTCTTGATCCTAGCGCTATCTGAGAGGGGTTTTGCGATTCGGCTGTCTGGTTTCCTTCAATCCCCTCCCCAAGACTCTCTACACCAGCGCAGGTTGTAAAAGTTTGACATTTGAGAAAGCAAACTCACTGGTTGAGACCTTTCCGGCTTCCTCAGTGCGAATGATGCGCTGCGTCATCACGTAGTAGTCGCCCACTTTCTCGTAGGTGTCTTCAAAGTCGCTCTTGCCGCCCTTCGATTCGCCTGTTGCCGCGTCGGTATAGACCGAATCGTAGCGGTGAGACAGATAGCCTTCGCCCGTTTCGTGGCTGCTGTAAGTGTTGATTGTGACGACCACATCGCGAATGTGACGGTGAACCAGCGTAATTTCGTTGTTTTTGACTTTGTAGCGATCGCCCATCGATTTGCCTTCGACGAACACCTCAACGGCTCCCGGGTCATCTGAGTTACCCAGCGTGAAAACGTTCTTGCCGTGGGTGTCTTCAAACGCTCTGCGGACTCGATGAATTGCAGTTTCCCACACCTGCCCCTGAATGGCTTTTTTGGCTTCTTCATCTTCAACGTCGGTCACCTCAAAGGTGCAGTCCTGGTTGATGCGAATCTTGCCCGTGTATTGGCGATCGTCTAGCCGATAAGTCACATCTGCCGTGTAGCCAGGAAAGTTGCTGTCCCAGGTGTAGCGATTTTCGTAAGCCGATCGAAATAGCTCACGAGCTTCCATTGGTTTTGTCATGAAACGCTCCTTAATCTCTTTCTTTAGTCTAGTTGGTCTGGGCAGGCGTTAGAGAGCGGGATCACCGCTCATTTCTCATCAATTTTACCCGGCAATCATCACGGGTTCCTGGTAGAGCGGCACTGTAAACGTCACAGTAGATCCCAACCCCTCGCCCATACTGTAGAAGTTGACCACGCCGCCCATCGCTTCCACCAGCTTTTGAGAAATCGCCAGCCCCAATCCGGTGCCTCCATATTGACGAGTCAGCGACCCATCTACTTGACTAAACGACTGAAAAAGTTTGTCTTGCTTATCTAACGAGACTCCAATTCCGGTGTCCGCTACCCGCACCTTGACCACACCTGGAAGATCATGATTTTGAACGACGATGCGCTTTTTGATCACTTCAGCACTAATCGTCACGCCGCCTTCGTGAGTGAACTTGATGGCATTTCCCACCAGATTGAGCATGACTTGCAGCAAACGTTGATAGTTGCCAAACAGAATGATCTCATCGTGGGTCTGGGGCTTCTGAATCTCAAAGCTGAGGTTTTTTTGCTGAACCTGAGTTCGCGTAAAGTTCTCGACATCCGCCATCAACTCATCTAGTTTGACGGGGCTGAGATCGATCTGCATCTTGCCCGCTTCGATCTTGGCGATGTCTAGCACGTCGTTGATGATATTCAACAAATGCAGCGCCGATCGATACGCCTCTTCGATAAACTCTTTTTGCTCCTCCGGGTCTTCGGCCATCCCATCCAGGATTAGCTTCAAAAAACCGATCATCCCGTTTAGAGGGGTTCGCAATTCGTGAGACGTGTTTGCTAGAAATTCACTCTTGAGGCGAGAGGCTTCTTCGGCTTGTTCTCTGGCTTCCTCCAGTTCACGATGCTTTTGCATCATATTGCTGTTAACGCGCTGAAGCTCGGTGGCCAAGTCCTGACTTTCTGAGAACAGGGATGCATGAGCGATCGCCGTTCCCACTTGGTCTGCCAACTCGCGCATAAACTCAACTTCGGCTTGGCTCCAGACGCGCTGGCGATCGCACTGGTACAGCACAATCACCCCGTTTGGCTGCTCTTGATAGCAAGTTGCCACCATCAATCGGGTCAAAGGCTGCTCAGGATCATCAGACGGAACGCACACCACTGGCTCAAGTCCGGCAATCTGATGAGTCGTGGAACTGATCGGCTTCAAAGTCGCCAACGCTTCACACAAAACGGGATCGTCAGCCAGCACAATCTCCGCTCCCAAAAGAGACTGTTGAGAATCGTGACAATATTCTGCGACCACCTCAACTTTAGAACTGAGCGGCGCAAAGGGGCAGAGAATACAGCGACTCACGCCCAAAGCGCGCCCCAACCCATCGACGGTCTGTTGCCAAATGGTGCTGAGATCAAGGGTTCGGCGGATATTCCAGGCGATCTGAGTTAAAAGCTTTTGGTAGCGATCGCTGTAGAGCGCCAACCCGCCCGCCGCCCGCGATTCTTCTAACAAATCGTCTGCGCGCATGGGTGGCAATCGTTTGCCTGTGACCACAACCGTCGAAGCCAGTCCATCCGGCAGCATGATCGGACTCATCACCAACTCAAACAGCAACGTCTGTTCAGCACAGCGAAACAGCGCGCGAAACTTTTCGGGGGTTTGAGACGTAAGGACTCGCTTGATCCGTTGCAGGTAATGCGCGATCGCCACCGGATAAAAACACTCCCCTAACGCATTCCCAGATAGCTCTGGTTGCAGCCCATACGTCTCCGACTCCTGCCAATAAAACGACAAAAAATGCCCGGCCGCATCCTGTGTCATCACCAAATCAGCAGCAGTCTCAGAAGCAGCATTCCCTACAGGATTCACAATATGAGTCTGAAACGAGTCAGGAGGTAAGCTTGAAAATTTCACAACAAGAGACCATTTGACTTAGGACTGGAAGCGATCGATTAAAAAGGAAATCAACACCGGAGCAAGGAGTTTTGGTACCAATTTTTGACTGAGACTCAATCATCCTTGTGCGATCTCCGCATTCTAATCACGACCCTACACAGATGCAACCAGTATCGGTTTTTCTAGCGCTAAGCGAGAATCCAACCGCTCAAGCCAGTATTTTTCTAGCGTTAATCGTTCCACTCACCTCTAGGAGGCACCCTCGGATTGCGTTCCAATGGGCGCGAGGATTCGTCTTCACGGTACGTTTCGCTCCGTAACCATTGGCGAATGGCAACCTCGACCACTTTGCTAGGATCGTTGGTCAGATGCTTGATGCGCTCAAGCAATTCAGAATCGATGTGGATTGAGAGTTCCACCTTATCAATGTGCGGATGAGAATGAGTCACTGGATCAGTCATGGTGAATGCGGTTGAACGCCGACTTGTGTAGCCCAAACCTATGTGTTAGTTTAGCTGACGAATTGCCCTTCGGAAAATTCTGTAGCCGATTTCAGCTAAACGATGTATGTAAAGCGTACGTAAAGTGCGATGAAGGACGATCGCGCGGAGGTTGGTCAAATTAAGCGCCAGTTAAATTATGCTGGGCGATCGGCTGCCTGTTTTTCAAAAACTCCTTCTAGATAACACCTCATCATCAAGTGGGCTAGAAAGAATGCCCGACGTGCTCCGTTAAAAACCCTATAGAAACATAGAATCCAACTTCTCTTATCACCCTTCGTAAAGAGAATCCTGTACTAAGCTGAGAAAGCATTAAAATATTTTAAGTAATCGATGTACGCTTCCTTCTGTTGAGAAGACAGTCCTTGCTGCGCCCATTTTGCCCATCTAAGTGTCCATCTAAGTAAACTGTATGACTGACGTTCCCGTCACCCGTATTCGCAACTTTTCGATCATCGCTCACATCGATCACGGCAAATCCACGTTGGCAGACCGCCTCCTTCAAGAAACGGGCACGGTTAACTCGCGGGAAATGAAAGAACAGTTTCTCGACAACATGGATCTGGAGCGAGAACGCGGGATCACCATCAAGCTGCAAGCCGCCCGGATGAACTACACCGCCAAAGATGGGCAGCAGTATGTCTTAAATTTGATCGATACGCCAGGACACGTTGACTTTTCTTATGAAGTCTCGCGATCGCTGGCTGCCTGTGAAGGGGCGTTGCTCGTCGTTGATGCGTCTCAGGGCGTTGAAGCGCAAACATTGGCAAACGTCTACCTGGCTTTAGAAAATGATCTAGAAATTATTCCTGTTCTTAATAAAATCGATCTGCCGGGTGCAGAGCCTGAGCGCGTTCGAGGAGAAATTGAGGAAGTCGTTGGGTTGGATTGCAGTGGTGCGATTCTAGCCTCCGCAAAAGAAGGGATCGGCGTGCCTGAGATTTTGGAGTCGATCGTTCAACTCGTCCCGCCACCCAAAGATACCGTTGATCAACCGCTACGTGCCCTGATTTTTGACAGCTACTACGACCCCTATCGCGGTGTGATTGTCTACTTCCGAGTGATGGATGGTCGGGTCAAAAAGGGCGACAAAATTCGCTTGATGGCATCTGGAAAGGAATATGAGATTGACGAATTGGGCGTTTTGTCTCCGACTCAAGTTCAGGTCAGCGATCTACATGCCGGAGAAGTGGGCTACATTGCCGCTTCCATCCGAGGGGTCGAAGATGCCCGCGTCGGAGACACCATCACACTATGCAGCAAGCCTGCTTCTGAAGCGCTACCGGGCTATGTCGAAGCAAAACCAATGGTCTTTTGCGGCATGTTTCCCACGGATGCTGACCAATTCCCCGATCTGCGCGAAGCCCTCGAAAAGCTTAAACTCAACGATGCCGCTTTAAACTACGAGCCAGAAACCTCTAGCGCGATGGGCTTTGGCTTCCGGTGTGGCTTCCTAGGTCTGCTGCACATGGAAATCGTTCAGGAGCGACTGGAGCGAGAATATAACCTCGATCTGATTATTACAGCCCCTTCGGTTGTCTACAAAGTGACCACCCTTAAGGGAGAAACCGTCTTTATCGACAATCCCAGTAAGCTGCCCGACCCTCAGCATCGCGAGAAAATTGAGGAACCCTACGTTCAGGTAGACATGATTACGCCCGAAGCCTACGTTGGGATGCTAATGGAGCTATCTCAGACTCGGCGAGGGGTCTTCAAAGATATGAAGTATTTGACTCCAGGACGCACGACGCTGATTTACGAGTTGCCCCTGGCGGAAGTGGTGACAGATTTCTTTGATCAAATGAAATCTCGATCGCGCGGTTATGCCAGCATGGAATATCAACTGATCGGCTACCGCGAAAATGCGCTGGTGAAGCTAGACATCATGATTAACGGCGACCCGGTTGATCCGTTGGCGACGATCGTTCACCGCGACAAAGCCTACGGAGTGGGGCGTGCACTGACCGAAAAGCTCAAGGAATTGATTCCACGGCACCAGTTCAAGATCCCAATCCAGGCCGCGATCGGCAGCAAAGTGATTGCCAGCGAACATATTCCTGCCATTCGTAAAGACGTGTTGGCAAAGTGTTACGGCGGCGACATTTCACGAAAGAAAAAGCTGTTGCAAAAACAGGCAAAAGGTAAAAAACGCATGAAGGCGATCGGAACGGTCGATGTACCCCAAGAGGCCTTTATGGCGGTGCTGAAGCTAACGCAGGACTAGACGTTTGCAGCGCTACACGCGGAGGAGCAGGCAAGCCATTGTTTCAACTGCTCCAGTGAGTTTCTTTAGAAATAGCACCCTCTAAACAGATTTACCCTCCCCTTTAAGATTTAATGAAGCTGCCCCTCCAAAACATCGTTTCTGGGGGGGGTTTGCTAAGGTTCTATTGAAATTTGCAATAAAATTTTACCGAGGGCAACACACTTTGTCCGTAAGGTGCATTTCAGGACGTGGAGCTTGTCGTACCGAGTCCGAGTTCCGTGAGAACATTGTGGCTTCTGGGTACACTTTTGCCATGTCAAGAAACTAAACCCTATGGCACGGTTGGTTTCACCTTCTCTGTTTGCAACTCCCCTAGCCTATTTGATTGAACTTATGCGAATCCTTGTTACTGGTGGTGCTGGTTTTATTGGTTCTCACCTGATCGATCGCCTGATGACGCAAGGGCATGAAGTTGTCTGCTTGGATAACTTCTACACAGGACACAAACGAAACCTGCTCAACTGGCTTGATAGCCCCTACTTTGAGTTGATTCGTCACGACATTACAGAACCGATTCGGCTAGAAGTAGACCAGATCTATCACCTGGCTTGCCCCGCTTCCCCGATTCACTACCAATACAACCCTGTCAAAACCATCAAAACCAATGTGATGGGGACGATGAATATGCTGGGTCTAGCCAAGCGCGTCAAAGCTCGGTTTCTACTCGCCTCAACCTCAGAAGTGTACGGCGATCCTGAAGTGCATCCCCAGTCCGAAGAATATCGGGGCAGCGTCAATCCGATCGGCATTCGCAGTTGCTATGACGAAGGCAAACGAGTTGCTGAAACTCTGGCATTTGATTATCACCGCCAAAACGAAGTCGATATTCGCGTCGCTAGAATTTTTAACACCTACGGCCCACGCATGTTAGAAAACGACGGGCGTGTCGTCAGCAACTTTGTCGTGCAAGCCCTACGCAACAATCCCCTGACGGTCTATGGAGACGGTTCCCAGACGCGCAGTTTTTGCTATGTCTCTGACCTGGTAGAAGGGCTGATGCGGCTGATGAATGGTGACTTTATTGGGCCGGTGAATCTGGGGAATCCTGACGAATACACCATTTTAGAGCTTGCCCAAGCTGTCCAACAGATGGTCAACCCATCCGGCAACATCAAATTTGAACCCCTACCCCAGGATGATCCTCGTCGTCGCAAACCCGATATTACCCGCGCCAAGACGCACTTAAATTGGCAGCCGACGATCCCCCTGCAAGATGGACTCCAGCGGACAATCGCTGATTTTCGCGCTCGGATTGTTGCAGAAAGCATGGTCGAGCCAGAAACGATCGCGCTTCACTAAAATCCACGCTTTTCTCTCAGTCGCCCTTTTTAGCAACCAGGGAAATCTATTCACAACCTTGTAGTTAGTCTGACTGCTACGCTCACCCTTTCTTGAGGAGCTTCTATGCGTGTTTGTGTTATTGGTACGGGGTACGTTGGTTTAGTGACCGGGGCTTCGCTGGCTCATGTGGGTCATCATGTGATCTGTGTAGACAACAATGAAGCCAAAGTTCAGTTAATGAAATCTGGGCAATCTCCAATTTTTGAACCCGGACTCTCAGAAATTATGCAGTCTGCCCTTCAAAGCCAACGTCTGGAGTTTACAACCGACCTGGCAGCCGGGGTCGAACATGGACAGGTTCTCTTTATCGCCGTTGGCACCCCAGCACTGCCTACAGGTGAAAGTGATACCCGATATGTCGAAGCCGTTGCCCGCGGAATTGGCTCTCATCTCAACGGCGGCTATAAAGTCATTGTCAATAAGTCCACGGTGCCGATCGGTTCTGGTGACTGGGTGAGAATGCTCGTTTTGGATGGAGTTGCCGAGCGCAAAGGTCTCTCAGTAGAGCCTGTCTTAGCGGGAATAGGCAGCGAAGAACCCATGAAGGCCAGCGCTCTGACTGGCGATTATGATTTTGATGTCATCAGCAACCCTGAGTTTTTGCGAGAAGGCTCTGCTGTTTTCGACACCTTTAACCCCGATCGCATCGTTTTGGGTGGAAACAGCCCCCGTGCAACCGCCCTCATGCAAGAACTGTATGCCCCGATCGTGGATCGCCAGTTTGCCGCAGACAAGTCCCTGCCCCCGGTGCCTGTTGTCGTGACAGATTTAAGTTCGGCAGAAATGATCAAGTACGCTGCCAACGCCTTCTTGGCCACCAAGATCAGCTTTATCAACGAAGTGGCGAATATCTGCGATCGGGTCGGTGCAGATGTCACCCAAGTTGCCAAGGGCATTGGACTCGATTCGCGGATTGGCAGCAAATTTCTGCAAGCGGGACTCGGTTGGGGCGGCTCTTGTTTTCCTAAGGATGTCTCTGCGCTGATTCATACCGCCGATGACTATGGCTATGAGACTCAACTGCTCAAGGCTGCTGTCAGTGTCAACCAACGCCAAAAGCTGATTGTGGTTGAAAAGCTTCAGCAAGTGTTGAAAATTCTTAAGGGCAAAACAGTGGGACTGCTGGGTCTCACCTTTAAACCCGATACAGACGATCTGCGCGACGCTCCCGCTCTCAGTTTGATTGAAAACTTGACTCGGTTGGGTGCCAAGGTCAAAGCCTACGACCCGATTATTTCTCAAACGGGAATGCGTCATGGTCTCTCGGATGTGATTGTAGAAACCGATGCAGAACGTCTGGCTGATGGGTGCGATGCGCTAGTCTTGGTGACCGAGTGGCAGCAGTTTCTCAACCTCGAATACATCAAGATGTCGCAACTGATGCACACGCCAATTTTGATCGACGGTCGAAACTTCTTGAATCAAAGCGTTCTCGAAGAAGCTGGGTTCCGCTACGTTGGAATCGGACGCTAGACTCAAGATTACTTCTACTGAATTTCTACTGAAGAAGATGGGGACGGGTTGATCACTCGTCTCTATTTTTTTAACGTGAACTTGATGAGATTGTTCACTCCGCTTACAGACTTGAGTAGCCCCCTAGATCCCTACCAATCAGGGACTTTGAACTGGAATTCTTGTCTGAAAGTCCCGCAGACTTGGCAGCTTGGGGGGTAGAAGCGTTCAACACCAAAGCGAAAAACATTGTCGAACGGACGTTTTTCGACCTGAATTCGGGTTAACTAATGACGACCGCTGCGCTCGATCGTCGCCTTATCCAACGTTCGCAGCGCATTTTCCAGGTCGCTGGTCAGTTTTTTCGCACCTTGTTTGGGCGGTTGATCCGCATAATTGCTGACCTGGAGCGGCAGTCCAATCCGAATTTCTACGCTACACCTCCAGGGAACCAAGGGCTGACTGTAGCCAATATTGATGGGGACAATCTGAATCCCTAGGTCATCTTGACTAGCTTCTGCTTGTAGGGCGAGGCGAGCCAGTCCAGGTTTGAGCGGTCTACACTCCCGGAAAATATTGCCTTCAGGAAAAATCACGAGCACCTGTCCCTTCTTCAACAGTTCTACGCTGTGACGCAGGCTGGAGATAGCAGGATGTTTTGTATCAATCTCAAACCCACCCATTCGTCTGATAAACCAGCCTTGAATTCCTTTTACCTCGTCAGCGGACACCATAAACCGCAGTTCTCGCCCGGTGACATCTTGACCCGCGGCACAAGGCACCATAAAAGCATCCCAACGCGATCGATGAGTGGGAGCCAAAATTACAGGGCCAGTTTTAGGTAAATTCTCACGACCGATCACTTCAATGTATCGAAAGTAAAATGGCAACAGCGCATAACGCCCCAACGGATAAGCCACCAAAGCCAGCCACGGTGAGAAACGAGAACCCACAAAATTTGCCCTGTCGATCGTTTGAGAATAGAGAGCCTTGTTAGCAGTATCCTCGGTTTTGCCATCCGTGAGGCTGCGTTTAGGAAATTGGTTAATTGCACCTGAATTTGTCACAGGAGTAGCCTGCTGGTTTAAGTTTGGCTCTTCCGAACCCTCTCGGATTAAGCGGCGGGTAGAAAACCCCGGTGAAAGTAAAGAGCGAATCGACAGCATGGGCGCAATAAGAAACGGCTGAAGGCTTCAAATGGCGGGTAGGTAACCCTTTTTTACCCTAGTCGGTTCCGATCTCCTTGGGTTTACCAAAAGGACACTTCTAAGGCTGGCTCTGTAAATCCGCCAATAATTTTTGAGGAATCTGTCACAATCTATTGACAGAGGTGGGTCTACCAGCTAAATTAGATAAAGTGTGAACTGCGCCCCCATCGTCTAGAGGCCTAGGACACCTCCCTTTCACGGAGGCGACGGGGATTCGAATTCCCCTGGGGGTATGCGAATCCAAGTCGAAGTAGTGATTTCAGAGTGATTAATCTCACTTTGACTAACTCACTTGATTTGAGTCAAAACCAAATCAAGGCAATGATTCTGGAGTGACTAACCTCACCCTGGGTAATTTGATCGACTTGGATTAAAAAAATAAAGCCGGGACTGTTAGTTGTTCAGTCCCGGCCTTTTGTTTTGATTTTTTCGCGCTGGTGGTCGTGGTCGATCGTCTCGACTGAGCAGGGCTTCATATGCCCTCTGATGTTCGGCTGCATTGATCCATCGGTGATAGATGCGGCTATGCACTTCTTCTGAGTGCCCCATTTGTTGAGCGGCTAATGTTCGTTTGAGTCCATATTCCATGCTGCGGATTGCCCATCGGTGGCGCATGTCGTAAAGGTGGAAGGGTAAGCCAAAATCGCTGAAATAGCTGGTAGCACTGTGTCCTACTCGGTCATTTGAGCGGTTTAGATTGACGTTGGGAAGCTGCACCTGGTGCAAGTCGAATTCGTCAAACCATTCGGGATGAAAGGCCCAGACCTGACGGAACCCGGTCTTAGTTTCGTTCTCAACCCAGAGAATGCGATCGCGCTGCCGTAAGCGTTCAAAATCTAGCCTGAAAGTCTCGTGTGGTCTAAGGCCGTAGGTTGCGAGAATGCCAAATATCCATTTCCAACCGGGGTTAGACAGTCGATCGAACCATTCAACAATCAGGTCATCACTGGGAATGTCACGTGGCGAGACACTTTTAGAAGAATACTTTCCTTTATAAGGGGATGGATCATAGTCAAGTTTTGCGAACCGGGCGATCGCGCCATAAACCATGCAAGCCCGAACTCTAGAGCGAGTGTTGACAGTGGATTTGAGAACGAATTGGTGTAACAGTTCAGAGGTTAAAGGTTCGTCTTGTGGGAGGTGTTTGAGCATTTTCCAATACTCGGTTCTCCATGTTGTTTCTGAGCTACCACGCTGGAAGTAGTCTTCTCTAAATCTTTCTATCCAGTAGTGGCAACTATGGGGCATTGACTAATAGAAATTGACAGTAAAAATTGCACGAAAAAAAGTCATCGATCGCTGTGTCAGCAATGATGTTTTGAAGCGAGTGTGAGTTCCGTGACGGGTGTGTTAGACCCGTTTCGCCTATTCGCTAGGGAGGCTCATCAGACGGTAAGACTATTCCTGATTGCGTTGCAGGATTTCTAGAATGCGGCGATTTTCGGTTTGAAGTCCGCGTACTTCTGATTGAATTTCACGAACTTCAGTTTGCATGGTTTCAATCACTTGGAAGGTTTGGATTTGTACTTGTGCCATGCGATCGACTGCTTGCATTGTGGTTCTAAGCTGTTGGCTATTGTCGTAGACAACATCAATCAGGCGATTGAGGGAGACTTTGACATCAAGCATGTCTGTCTCTAATGATTCGACTCTGACTGTTAAATTGTTGGGTTGTTCGGGGGTGTCTGTCATAATAAGAAGTGTCTTTGTCCTGTGTTCTTTAAATCCCCTCTGGAGTGGCTTCCGAAGGGGATTTTTGATGAGATGACGTGACCTTAAATCAGGCTTGAGAAACTAACTTCAACTCGATCAGTTTTTGTAAACGACTGAGCAGAGGAGCTGGAGACCTTAGACCGAGACCGTGAACCATTTCGCGAATCGTTAGAGAAACTCTGCCCTCAATCGCATGTTGACTCATGAAATCATAGAGATTTTGCAGAGGGGCTGGTAAGGGACTAGAAAGCGGATGAATCGTCATAGGTTACTCCGGTAAATCATCAATTTTGTCTCGATCGTAAAGGATATAGTCTCGATCGGTCGAGTCAACATCCGTATGCTCCCACGCTTTGGCATGTTCATTTTCAGAATGGTCGCCGTCGTAGTGCCCCCAGTCTGTAATGAATGTCTCAACAGGGGCCGTCGTGCCAGCCGTCTTTAGAGCAGCGTCTAACCGCTCATCGGAATCCTCTGGAAAATCGTCAGCATCCGCACCTGCAAACCAGCCGAAAATGCCCATAATTTAGATACCTCGATAATTTTGTAGTTGTTGGGGTGTGGCCAGGGTTGTAGTTTGAGCGCTTCCGCCCTGGCTATTGATTTGGAGATAGAAGGCTGATAGAGGCGACGGTATCTGTTGCCCGATCGCTCACTACCGCTATCTCTCCGTCTTCAGTCATGTAGAAGTCTGTAGAGGCTTCACTGTCAAATCGGTCTGGGTAGCCGACTCGATCAATTAAGCCCTTCATCCGATTGCCTGGTCTAGTGTTGAGCAGGATTTTTGCTCGAATGTCTTTTGGTACAAAGACGGCTGTCTGCGGGGGCTGATTGCGTCCTAAAGCTGTGGGCATCTCTTCAGAGATGGGAACTGATGCCATCGTCGGAGGTGGAGCCGCACAAGGGGTAATCGCCGATCCGTCTCCCCGACCAACCGGGGGAGTGTTTTGGGGGACGGGAAGCGGTTGCTCTTGAGCTTCTGCACTGTTTCCATAAGAAGCGCTCCAGCGAGAAACAGCATCCAGGAATGAGGCATTCACCCGCATAACGATCATGGGAGTTGCCAGAAGTCCTCCAGCAATAAAGCCGAGCATGAACTTAATTTGACTGTTGGTTAGATTCATTTTTCCATCCGGGATGAAGTGAGTATCTTGGGGACAAAACATTGAAAAGTGTGAGAAGCACGATCGCCCAAAACATCGTTCGCTTTAGCCGATAGTTTCTTAGTTCAGTTCTCGGAATGTTCTCGGAATGTTCTGAGAAGTTTCCGAGAATTCCTAGAACAAAGAAGCGATCAGTTGCTTTGGGGTAGTCACCTCCGGTAAAGCACACTGCTCGTCAAGCTGCTCATAGTCACCGATTATCTGGGCAATGAAATCGTTGAAAGCTTTGTCAGCCTCTACACGAGTTTCTAGATAGCCTTTAACCTTGCTAGCTAGCTCGGCTTTAGCGATCGCGCTGCCTTCCTGGTAGCCCGCTTCAGTCCGTTGAGACAGCAGTGAGCCTGATTCCTGTATTACTGCTGTTCTCAGTGCTAAGTTCTGATTTTGGTCTGACTCTGTTTGCGCTTCCTGCGCTTCCCGATTCCGCCTCTCCTCCATATTCAGAACGTTCTCAGAATCATTCTGGGTAACTTCAGATTTTCTAGGATTTGGTGTGAGAGTGCCATGACGACAAGCGTTAATTAAGTCTTGATCGACATCATTGAAGTAGGTTCGATTGCGTTCACCGGGACTACCAATCTGGTAGCCTAACTTTCTTACTTTCGCAATCCAGTTGGTGAGCGATCGTGAGTCGATTTTCCAGAACTCTGCTAGTTGTTTGGTATGCATTGACATATTGCTGTCAGCATAGATAGCGTCATTGACTGCTGCATTTTTCATGTGTGTCTCCTGATTTTGATTGAACAAAACAAAGGTCGATCGTCTCCATAGCTAGTGGAGGCGATCGACCTTTGTTAATAGAAATAAAAGCCTGGAATACAGACATAATTGGATTGCTCCATTGGGTTAAACGTCGGTGGGGCCATCCAGGGAGTGTTGATAGCACTGCCCTGGTTTGATTTTGCTGAGGTGTAAGCAGGTTACGCTTCAGCGTTTTTAATTCGTGAGAAGTTCGTTGGTAACTCATGGACGGAGCATTCTAGCAAAGTACAGAGTTCCTGAGTTTGCCGAATAGTCAGTCTCGGCTCCCTAGTGCCAGATGTCCAGTAGTAAACGGCTCTAGGAGATATCCCTAAAGCTTTGGCAACGTCCTCGACTGTTTTCTGCTTTTCCCGCAATAGTTCCATGAACGACGAGTCATGACGATTTCTATTCATCTTACCTGAACAAATGTTCACTGAACAGAAATTCATGTAGAATTTTCTAAACTGAATTCTTGTTCAGTGAGATAAACAACAAGCAGCACGAAGTGACGTGTGAACTAGTACACGTTGCCTAGAAGTTGTTTGAGGGTATGCCGTGTTGCCCCCACAGCATCCCAATAATCGCTCAAATGCTTACACCATGATCAATTCAGCTATTTCAGGAGTGCCAATGACCCAAGAGAATGAGACCGCGATCGACCTGGAAGCGATCGGACTTGCTGGTGAGGATGCGATCGAGCCTGCTGCTAATGACGAAATCGACCAAATTTTCATCTTGTTCAGAAAACTCCCTCGATGGCGGCAATTAGCCGTCCTGGAACGTATGCAAGTGTTTCTTGACCACAGCCCAGAGCCAAGCTTTCACGGCGATCTCTCCGAGTTACCCGCAAGGGGTCGGTTCGAGTAATAAAAAGCGATCGCCCCTCATCCCTCATCCCTCATCCCTTTATGAACTTCTTAGACATCAGCAACGCCGATCGACTCAGACGCTATCCCTCTGGCAAATGCCCTCTCTGTGGAGGGGATGACTTTACCGCATACCTCACAGTTGACGAGGGAAAAGTTGTCGAGCATGGACTGGAATGCACTGGCTGTACCGAAAAATATCGAATCGAGCAGCCGATCGCCTGGATCGAAGGTGAGCCAGTTTACCGCCAATAGAAAAGGCGATCGCCTCCAATTAGCGATCGCCCTCAAAAAATCTGCCGAATACTTACAAACATTGACCATGATCCAAAAACTCTAAATCAAAAGCCTGTCTGTCAGATCCCCATCGTCCAGTCAGGCTTTAAATTTTTGCTTCTTGAAGCCCAACCATCAAACACGAATGCGTTGGGGCATTCTTCCGTGTGCTCACTGAAAAGCACCCAGTCAAGCAAATTCACAACAAACTTACCGGACAAGCAAATGGTAGCAGAATTTAAAAGACCGACTAGCGATCGCCGTATCACCGATCTCCAAATCAATGCACAGATGCAGCTTGAGGAGGAGATCTTAGAAGCTGGTCTAGAGCAGCACTTCGACCCAAACAAAGGAAAATTTCAACTTGCTCAGATAGCGAAGTGGACGGGTGTACCAGTCGAAACGGTTGAGCAGATCGCCCACTCGCTCGTGAGCCGTCGCGTGGGAGTGGACTTAGAAGAGTCCGAGTTCAACAGCATGATCGAACAGGTTAGGACGATCGAGTCAGTCCTCGACGACGGCTTCAAAGAATTCAAGCTTGAGAAACTGGCTAGACGCTACAAACTCCCCAAGACAGCCATGATGAACTGCTTTTATAAGGCGCTCATCAATCAGGCACCCTTCATCGCTTATGGAGTGGAAGATCTCGATCAACTCTGCCAGGTCGAGAAGGAATGGTTGGTCAGTGGCTGGATTCCCAAGGGTATTGTCCTGCTGCTTCACGCGATGGGCGGTGTCGGGAAGTCTCTCATGATCTATGAGCTAATCGAGTGCATCGCCAAAGGTCAACCCTGGAATGGCTACCAGATTTCTCAAGGGCGCGTCCTCATCCTTCAGTCCGATGAACCCGTGGTCGTGACTCGTGAGCGGATGCAAATCAGGGAACTCACCAACAATCACCCCGTCGAGGTCGTACCCGGCTGGCAAGTCGAAAACATTGCCCGATTAGAGGCTTACCTCAAGAAATATCAGGAAGCAGGTGATCCGGTTAGCTTCTGCATGATCGACTCGGTGACCTCAATTAACCGCAACACCCTGATCAGCGAAAACGATACCGAATACGCCCGCTTCATGCTGCAACTCAACGATTTGGGCGATCGCTACGGCTGTACCTTCTGTGTGATCCACCATTCCAACTCAGAAGGCGAATCGAGAGGCACAAAAGCCCTTTACAACTCAGCTTCAGAAGTTTGGGGGCTGCTACTGACCGACGAGCGGAGCGGCGATCGCGTCCTTCGAGTCCAGAAGACCAGAATGGGACGGCCGCCAGGTCGCTATGCTTTTCGGTTTGATGAAGACCGATTCACCTTCGAGTATCTGGGCAAAGAAGGATCGGAGAACGAGGAAGAAACCATCCACACCGAAAAGCGGATCGAACTCTGGCTAAATGAAGACGATCGCCGAGGTGTTCGCTATGAGATTGAGGAGATGGCTCAATGTTTGAACATAAACAAAAACACAATCCGACGTGTCCTCAAAGAGATGTGGGCAAAAGGGATGGTAAGCAGGTGTCTAAAAGGACAAGGTAATACAATGTTGTATTACCTTGAAGTATGTCGATCGGTCGATCGAGGGGTCGATCGACTCGATCGACCCCTCGATAATTGACCATAGAAAAAAATCTATAGATCGAAATGACATCGTGGTTGCTGGTGGTCTTTCCGTATGGATGCGGTATGGAAGCGATCCGATAGACTCCGAAAAAGTACCCGCGATCTACCAGGGGCAAAAATCAATCCCCCTCACCGAATTTCCGCTAGATGTTCGGAGAGAACTGCTGCAACCGAGCCGAGTTTTGAAAGTGAAGGGCGATCGCGTCAGAGTCAGAGGTCAGGAGACAGGGCGAAACAGCGTTTTCCTTCTAAAAGACTTAAATATCTTGAGCAAGGCAAATGGCAAAACGCAAGATTAAACTCATCCAGGGCGTTCAACTGGAATTACCCCTTATCCTTCATCCCTCAGCCCTCATCCCTCAAAAACCGGAGAAGGCTGAGGGCGATCGACTGGAGAAAAGCAAGGGGAGCCAAACAGAAGGAACCCTTTTCCTCTTTAGAAGGTATGGACGTTTGATCGCCCATAACAAGAACTGCCCTACGTGCCACAAATTTCTCAAAAAGGATGGAACCTGCACTTCTTGCCTTAAGAATTCTGGCTGACTGCTTTCTCCGCAGAAGTCCAAGCTGAAAGCCTTGATTTTCCGTTGCCGTCGTCATCGATGCCGAACGAGAGAATCAGGGTTTCAATTCATCACCGATCGGTGATGTAGTCCTTTTTTAGTCCAACGCTATGGCTGACACGATCCAAACCTCTTTAGACGTTCTCATCGCAACTGTTCAGACGACTTCTCAGCAGTTACAAACAGCGATCCAAATCGTCGAATATCTATCTAAAGTTCAAATCCAAATGCAGTCCGACATTCAATCACTGCAAGCGGAAAATCATCGCATTCTGCAAATATTGAGCGATCGCCCTAAAGAGTAGCGATCAGGGATGTGGGCATTTTGAAATGAGAAAACCCGCAAATTTTTGCGGGCTGAGTTCAAAAATCATTTTCCCCATTATGCCCATCACCCACATGCTCGCGGCCGCCTTCATCGGACTGGCAATTTTTTGCATCGTCATTATTCAGTTGTTGAACGCTTGGTACGACGAAGCAGAACGCAACCCCAGACAAAAACGCCGTCGCCGTCGCCGTGGTTCTCTTGACTTTGAAACGCCTCCTCCTTATGCCCCGTTCCCCAATGCCCCGCTTGATGTGATTGCCCTGACCCACGATCGCGCTACAGCTTACCGTCTGTTTGAGGAAATTCGAGATCGTTACCCAAATCGCTCTGAGCAGTGGGTTTGGGAAAAGGTGAAATGGGATATCGAACGCGATCGCCAGTGATTCGTAGCCGTTAGCGACTCTCCGTGTAGGAAATGTTTGATTAATCACACTCCCTACCACAACTGTATGACTACCATCAATCTTGCGACCGATATCCCTAACAGCATCGTCACCCTAGAACAACTTCACGCCTGGACATCCCTAACCTTGGGGGTCTTGAATCCGACGTTAGCGGTTCTAGAGGCCGCAGATCGCGCTGAGTTCGTGGTTCAGACAGGCGTATACAAAGTTGCCGATAACACCAATCGACTGTTAACCCGTGCCTCTATCTCGCTCGATCCGAGTTTCATGAGCGATCGTTCAAAGAAACTCTGGATGTTTGCTCAAGAGTTCTCAAATATCGCCATCCCCTCGGGGTTCAAAGATAACTAATGGCAAGACCGATCGACTTTGAGCAACTTTCAGCGAGAGCAGCGCTAGAAAAGAATTATCGTTTCAGCCCGAATGCAAGCAAGGCAGACGGTTATTTCAACACAAAACCCGCGCCTCCTCCCAAGCCACCTCTGCCCAAAGACATCTCTTACAGAAGCGAAGCGGGATACCGATGGCAACGAATCGAGCAAGGCTACACGACCGTACAACCCGTCAAAGATAATCCGGGCTTTCGGAATGCTGCAAATACCGTCGGTGATCGCATTACTCGATCACCCTCAGCCCCATCAGGCGTAAACAGCACACCCATTCGACCGCCCAATCCCATTGGGACGATGGCAAACAACGCGATGAGCAGCATGAGGACGGCCAGCAGTCAGATACTAGCTCCGGCTGGTAGAGCGCTGGGGCCCGTTGCCAAGACCCTGGCCCCCGTTGGAAAGGCTCTCGCGCCGATTGCAAAAATCGTAGGGCCGATTTCAATCATCCCGTCGCTAGTGGATGCTTTGAAAGACGTTTTTGACGATCCGACTCAGAAGATTTTTGATGAGGCAAAGCGAAAACGACAGGAGCGGAAAAACCGTAACACCAACATCCCCGATTTCAATCCGAGAGATCGTCCGCCTGGTGATATCCCCCCTTTCAGGGGTGGAAATATTGCGGGAAAGCGTTACACCGTCTTTTTCACGGCCAGAGGGCGGCGAACTTACACCAACCCATCGACAGGAGACAAATTCACTGAGGATGTCGATGCAGGGACGGGACGGGCTGAAGGGTTGATCGGGCCGCTAGGCGGGCTTGAAGTGGTCGGAGAAGCTTACGTTTCCGCATTGGGCGATCAATATGTCACGTCACGCCTCTACATCACTCAGACTTATGGCACTCCGGGTGCAAACCGATCGCTGATCTACACGATTAGCGCCCTAGATGGAATTGCTCAGGTTGGTTCGTGGGCTGTCCCTGCCGATGGATCGACGGATGATGCTGTCAACCCAAACGGACAAAGTTCACCGCCAGAGTGGGAGCCGCCCAAAGCTTCGGAAGATTATCCCATCTTTGTCGTCCCCGGCAATGGGATGCCTGATTTCAACATCCCTCCTAGACTTCCAGACGCGCCGGGGCAAACACCACAAACGGATCGCCCTGAAGCCCCTGACAGAAATCGCGAGCGAAAACTCGCGCCACTTCCGACACCAGCCGATCAAAATCCCGTGTCCCCCGCGCCCACACCGATCACCCCTCCTCAGTCGATCAATCCACTTCAAAACCCTCCTAGTTGGCAGCCAAACCCCGGAAGGCAAACGGGAACGTCTACCCCTTCTAGTCAATGGAGCGATCCATCCTTTCCCGGCCCGTACACAATCACAAAAACTGAAATCGGGAAAGAGACAAAAGAGACGAAAGAACCAGAAAAAACATTTGCCCCCTTGCCAATTCCCCCAATTTTTCCGCGCCCAACCGATCCGGATGGCAACTTCGATCGCCCCCGGCAAGAAGAAGAACAACGCCGTCAAGATGCTAGTAAACCGCTACCCCAACCTAAACCCAGATGCCAAAATTCTTGCAGCGCTGGTTTGGAGATGGGGCAAGAACAAATCAATGGAAAACTGGATGGTTTAGCAGGAAAAATTGGGGCAGGAATTAGCGCGGCCGATATGGCCTCTAATTTGTTCTTGCTCAATCAAATCAACAGCAAGTTAGGTGATCAACTTCCCGGTGGTATTGCTGGAAAATTGACACGTTTATCGCAATGGTTGCATTTGGATCGAATCTTAAATGTATTGACCTATGTTAATACACTTCACAATGCTTACATGTTGTCGAATGGGCTGACACAAACATTGTTCAGCATGATTTCCAATGTATTAGCAGCAGTGGGAATTAAAGACGCTGAAAACAATCCTCTAGACGTTGGCGCAATCATTGGTAAGAGTGTTGATGCCTTTGCTAAATCAGTGCTTGGAGTCGAGACAGTAGACGGCATTAAAGCGGAGTGGAAAAAGTACTCTCGCATCTACCAAGCGGCTTCTAATTTACTGTGGTCAATCCAGTCGACCGGGCAATCAATTTTAGGTGCATTAGAGATTGTTGGATCAATGGTAGCCAAGATTGGAAATGCATTAAGGAAGTGGGGTGCAATCAGCGAGAAAGCATTCGGTTGGATGAATCAAACACCCAACTATCAAAACAGATTCTTTACCGCTCTAGAGAAAGCTGAGGAAGTAACTAGCAACATTGATTCGATTGCTGGTGAAGTGCTCTCAATTCAAGACACTATCACACAAATCGGAACGCAAAAGACAGAGCTAGAGAAAGCTTTGAAACAAGACGAAGGAACAAAGCAGGGTAAAGAATCTCCCGAAGCAAACGAACTCAAGAAATCGGAAGAGAAAGCCAAAAACGACAGCAAGCCCCCAACAATTCCACCCGAGGCAGAACGCAAACCGGAGGCTTAAAAATATATGCCATTACCTGAAAATTTCAGCAGTTGGGAACACTTCCAACAAACCTTGATGCAAGTTCAGAATCGTATTGTTCGAGAAGAGTTTAACGACTTGGGCAGCGATTGGGATGACGATATCACAACGTCTAGAGGAAGCCTGAGAGTTGCTTCTACGTTGCGAGATGCTGACTCAGCACTAGAGACTTTAAATAAACTAATGTTCTTCTATTTCGTCTTGCGAAAAGGTGCAGACCTTCAGGGATCTATTTATGGGATGCCGTCGATCGCCTTTCAGGAGCAATTCACCTTTGCACCTCAGATTCGGCTTTACTTCCTGGAAGATGCGAGAGACGTAGAGCAGGGTTTCTCACCCGTTGAAGGCGATATCACTTTTAGGTTGACCAGAGAATCCCCTGAGACAATTACGCCCTCTGAGGCGAGAAATCTGGCTTCTAGAGTTCGATCCGCGTTCACTGCGGCCGGTGGATTCGTTTGGAAAAAGGGGCGCGTGAAGGTCACTTATCTAGACAAAAAACGTGGCTATGATTTTCGGCTGCTCGTCACCAGCGAAGCTGAAGGAAAGCGAATTATTGAGCAGGTTCTAGACATTCAAAGTCACGCCCCTGACTGGGATTTCCTGACGGTTCACGAGAGTCGAGCAACCTTCCCGATCGTGCCTGGAAACCACACGGTCTATGGCAAGTCACGCCGCAAAATGCGGAGGCGGCCCCGCGCAGACGTGCGATTTAGATGGGCGGAGCTGCACATCCACGGACTACCGAATCCAGTGGTGTTAGTCGATCGCACAGGCACTAAACGAGATGCCCTGGTGAAAGTCTGACCTTTTAAGAATTGGCAAAAATTGACCGAGATAGTTAACTAACTCGACCGCAAAAAATGACCTGAAACCTTTACTGGTAGGGCATTACTAGAACTATCAAGTTGACTCGTTCAAACCTTTCTAATTTTATGAGCAGACGTAAGACCGCTAGAGAACTACAAGAGCAATTGGAGGCAGCCCGTCGTCGTGAGGCTTATGTTCCTCCCCAACGGGCCGAAGGCACCGCTACCCAGCGCCGTCCTAAGAGTTCTGTAAAGTATGGCTGCACCTCGGCACCAACGACCGAATTCACGATCCAAACGCCTCAATCTGGTGTGACTTTCTTTGGGGGATTGGCTGCTTTGGGTCTGGCTGACGCAGGCAGCGATCCAACGGCTCCTAATGGATTTAAGCCCAACCGGATCTACGCAATGGTTGCCGATGCATCTCCTCAAGTCGTACGAGCTCGGGCCAGCAATCGCGCTTATATCCGTTACGCTCGTGGCACCCGTGGCAGTAGCACTCAAAGCACTTTCTCGGCTGCAATCTCGGACACCACTACCCCGACGATGGCCTCAGTCCGTACAAAATTTGGTACCGTCTCCAATGCCAAGAAAAATGAAGTAGGCGGGTCGTACGGTCGGATTTGGTTCGAGCCAGAACGTCTACCCCTAGTGGAAAGCGGTAACTAATGGATGACCTTCTCTTAGCTACACCCGCGCTTTGGTATCCAGGGCAAACTGAAAGCGAGTGGCAGGAAGAGGTAGAAGCGATGATGGATCGGGCAATCATTACAGCCGCATTCATGCGCGGTGAGATAGAACCCGATTCCTTCCTCGATTATCTGGCTGAAGAATACGCCGACCCGATCGAAGTCGCCCAGGCGTGGGAAGAGGAGCTAGAGGCGTGCTTAATTTTGACCTGAGTGAAGCGGGAAACTGGAGACTTATCTACTACCAGCAGCATGTCGGGGATAAGTCTAAGAGCAAAATCAGGGCCCCGATGATCGACATTATTGAGCTTCCTATCACGATCGCAAGTCGAGTTTTGGCGGTGGGAGCGTCTTACCTCGATGCTCCTCCCAGTTGGAACACCGCAGGCTATTTTTATCAGGAAGTTGGCGGAGTTTCCCTGGATGACACGCTGATTTTTCCCGGCTTGAGCGGAAGTAGTTCGTCTGTCCTGGATGGGGCAAAGCGACGGATCACTCTGAACACGATCGAGCTTCACATTTTCCCTCGCCTCGCCACCGAACACCGCTATCGCTTTGAAGCCATGCGCTGGATGCCCAAAATCACCCTTGGAGTATGGGAGTACATCGGCGCTGAATCGGATACCACGGAAGAACTGCTACAGGCTCTCAGAGTCGATTTGGCTCGAATTGAAATGAGGATCAACAACCTACAATGATTAATTTTGCTGGACTAGATCAGGTTTTGCCTGATGAAACGATGACCTGGCGCGGTTTTGGTGAGCCTGTCATGCTCAATCTCAATCGGCTGACGGGAGATGCTCTAACGCCTGAATCGAGCGTGATTGAAGCGATGGGCAAGTTACTCAACTCGCTACATCAATTACAGACTCAACTCAATGAACAACGTCAACAAGCCGATCAACCCTTGCTAACAAGCTTCTCGAAAGTGGTCACGGTGAATGCCAATGGGAACCCGATCGTCAAGCTAGGCATTGAACTAGAGATCGACTTAGAAGCCTCACTCAACAATCTGGTTCAATAATATGTGGCGGTTGGTTGCTCAGATTGAGATTGCAAATCAATGGACTTGGACAGTTCCCATTGAGGGGGAATGGTTTCGATTTGAGTTTGTCGATCCGCCTGGTGAGGTGCGTGTAGACATTACTCAGGGCAACGGGTCGGCACCTTTTGCGACTCCTACCCGCGTCACGACGAGCGAATCTCAGATTGTCCGATTTCAATCCCCCCCGGCAACGATGGGCGATCGACGGTTGGCGATCCGATCGGGCGATCGCTTCTTCCGTGACTACAATCTCGGCTGGCTGGTCAAAATTTCCGTCTTTGAAGGTGACATTGAAGTTGACGGAAACGACTATTCATCTGCCCTTCAGACGCTTTTGAATGGGCAACAGGAAATCTTACAGCAGCTAGAAGCGGGAGGGATTGACCCGGCGATCGCGTCCAACATTCAAGCGATCGCCACTGGACAGATTCAAATTCTGGATCGACTACAGCAACCGATTCAGGCTCAAATTCCCGTGTCGATCATTGAGACGATTCAGGCGACCCTTGCGGTAACTGCGGAGCAGATCGCGATTGGACAGGGGCAAATCCTACAGAAGCAAAGTGAAGTTTTAGGGAAGTTTCCGATCGACGTGGAAATCGATCCGGCGATCAACGCGGGCATTCAACAGATTTTGGGGCAGTTTCCCATCACTGTGCAGACCGATCCGGCGATCACCAATGGCATTCAAGAGATTTTGGGGCAGTTGACCCCAACTCCAATCGCAGCCCTAACGCCGATCACAACAAACTTCACGGTGTCGCAATCGTCGGTCTATGGCAACCTTTCTTATCTAACAGGAAGCTTTGCCACGCTGACGGATGGCAATCCAGGGACGGGCTTCGCTTCTAGTTCGGGGGCGATCGAATGGATTCAAGCAACCTTTGCCACTGCGATCACTCGCAGGGGGATTCAGGTTGGGGGGGGGGGTTTGCAGAACTGGGGAGGGGTTGCCGCTTATCTCAATGGCAAGCAAATTCAATGGAGTTCAAACGGATCTGACTGGATCGTATTGTCTGACATCGTTCGCGTGTCCGATTCTGGCCCAAATCAATTCGTGCTTTGTGTTTTTCCACAAGTGACGGCACGGTTTTTCCGCATCGTCGGCAACAGTTGGCTGTCTACAACTGAATTTAGGTTTTTCAATTAGTCATGAAAATTACTCGCAGTTTGAAACAAAGAATTGCAGTGCCGCGATTGGTGCAACCGTTGTTTGGCAAGGTGGTTGCCGACAAGGGCGATGTCTGGCAGAACCTGGCAAAGCAATGCCATCCACCCAAGAAGCCTTCTATCGTGCTTGACCACAATTTGCTGCTTTCGGCTTAACCCGTACTCAGGTTAGCTACATTTTTTAACGTCAATTCGATATAGTTTTTTTCGCTTTGTTCTCAGGTTCTTCTGCCCTCCCGCCTTTCATTCTGAGGGACTTTCAGAGAAGATTTCCGGCTCAAAGTGCCTCACTTGTGGAAGATTTAGTTAGCTCTCCCGCGGTTGGAGCTGTAGCAAAGAAGTTCACTTTTTAGTTCAGTCTTTTAGGTCAACATAAGCTCTGTAGGCGGTGAAATACTGGTTGGTCATCCTTTAAGTTTTTGCCACTCTGCTAGTGCCTCGATCGACGATCGCCCTCCTTTCTTGAGCAAGACGACCCCATCTTCTGCTCGCAGGATGCCATATTCACCCGTCGTAATTAGCTTGTCTAGAGCAGGGACGATGGCAACAAAATGACTTAGCGTGTCTTTAAAGGCTTTTTTGTATTCTCGTAACTGCCAGATGTCGGCAACAGCGTATTCCATCTGGATCACCTGATTGCGATCGTCACGCAATTGCAGCGCAGGCAAGCGAATAATTTCTCGGCGACTCGACAATTGGGGAATCAGGTGCGTGGTGGCTGAAACGCTGGCATCTGGGGGAATGTCGCCAATCACACGATTGATATACTGGGCGTGTTCCCATTGACGTGCGATCGGAACGAAAACCCAAGGGCGAATGGAATCAGGAATCACAAATGAAAACGCTCGATTGGGATTATTGGTAATTGTGAACACGATCGACAGCGCAATGCAGACGCTCCAAAAACGCCGAACTCTAGGCGTAAAGGACTGGGGATGATGTGACCACCACAGCACCGCTCCATAAAAAAGTCCGGGAACGACGGCTAGGGCATAGCGCAAATTGATCGAGAGAGCAGACACGCCAGATTGGGCAAACAGGGACAATAATGGCGGAGCGCTCACAATCCAGGCAGACGCAGAAATCATCGGCACAAAAGCTACGGGAAGCCAGTGAGAAACGAGATAAATTAAGCGCCGATCGACGGGTGTAAAAATGCTGGTAATCAGGGCGATCGGATTGGTCAACATGCCCCACAAAACTTCTAGTGTCGTCGGTTCATCGTGATTGACAAATTGCCGAAACCGCACGGCCATGTAGAGGCGAGGATTGTCCTCTGAGATTTGCGGCATGATCACGCTCGTGACGATCGCCACATAGCTAAAGCTCAACAAGCAAAGCGCGAATCCGGTTTTGGGATGCCGCCGACTAATCAGCAAATAAACGCCCACGCCAAACAGCATGATTCCAGCATCTTCTCGAATGCCTAAGACAAGCAGCGCCAACACCCAAAACCATCGCCAGGACTGTTTCTCAAGGGCCAGCAATAAGCCAAACATCAACAGCGGAATCTGACACTGCTCATAAAAATTGGCAACGGTGGGACTGATAACGGCGATCGCTGCATAATATCCTCCAGTAATCCAGAGTGAAAGCTGGGGCGATAGAGAGTGTCTCGCCAAGGCATAGAGCAACAGCCCGCCAACAGCCATTAACCCAACCTGCAACACAATTAAAGTCGCTGGATTGGGATATAGCGCATACAACGGTAACCATAGAAGAAAATTTAGAATGAGATGCTGACCCAAATGTAAAAAAGATACGGTGGGAATCGCTCCATCTGCCATTGATGAAATGGAATTATTGGAAGTCAGCGAACTCTGGAAGAATCGCCCGTGTAAACTGTTCCAAAATACCTGGTTAAACAGTCCTTGATCGTAGGATGTATAGAAAACAAAATAGCGATGAAGTGAAATCAGCAATACTGCTATGAAGAAGATAGCTGCTAAAAGATACGCACGACGTAAACCAGGGGTACGATCGCTCGGAACAATTGGTCGAAAGAGATAAGGAAGTTTGAAAAAGGGCATTAGAGAGAATCGCGGGGGGAACGATCGCAAACTATATCACGCCGCTACTCTAGCGAGGTGAAGGGGTGGGAGCGGCGGCTGGCTTTTTGGCTGGTTTGGTCGGTTTGGCGGTGGCTTTGGGAGGGGCAGGAGGCGAAGGGGCAAGGGTTTTGGGAGCGGCGGGAGCAACGGGGACGGACAGCGGGGTGGCTTTAGGGGAGGCGGCAGGAGCCACGATCGCAGGCTTTTCACCTAGAATGCTGGCGCTTCCGGTATCATAAAATCCGGCGACACAGGCGATCATCAAAGTTGCTAAGGTTCCGGCAAACAGAGCCTTCCAGCCCAATTCTGAGATGTCTTTACGGCGAGAGGGAATTAGCGCGATCGTGCCTCCTACAAAGATTCCCACAGAGGCGAGGTGAGCAAATCCAGAGAGCGCATAGCTGATGATCAAAACGGCGCGATCGCTTAAGGGGTTGTCAGGGCGGGCGGCGGCGGTGGCGAGCGCTTGATAAGGGGGAATGGCCGTTTCGAGTAGTCTGCGGCCGATAATAACTGACGATTCCCAAAGCTCATTCCACTCTAGAGAGACCCCTGTGAGAAAGGTGAAAGGCAAAAACATCGCGCCTTCGATGTTGGCCAGCGTGACAATGCCAAAAAACTGTCCAATTACACCGGGAATGTTAGCCAGCCCTGCAAAAATTTGATTGATCAACGAGACTAAGCCCAAAATTAGAATCAGCACAGCCGCGATCGACACCGCCATTTTTACGCCATCCAACGCTCCGACGATCGCCGCATCCAGTGGGCTAACGCGCTCGATCGGTTCTCCTGAGACGGTTTCTGGAGGGGCAAATTCTTCTTCGTCAAAGTCATCGTTAAACTCATCTCGCGTCGTTTTTTCGCTGGGAATGCCACCCGCCGTTAGTGGAATTTCGGTTTCGGGAACCAGAATCTTTGACAACACAAAACAGGCTGGAATAGCAATAATCGAGGCGGAAACCAGATGTCCCAAAATGTTGGGAAAGACAGGACGCAAAAAACTGACGTAGATTGCCAGCGTTGAGGAGGCCGCCGTCCCAAAGCAGCAGGCGAGAATGGCGCAGAGTTCGCTTCGGGTCATTTTTGCGAGATAAGGCTTGACGACGATCGCCGCCTCAATGCCCACAAAAATATTCGCTGCCCCGCTCAACGCCTCAGCCCCGCTCAATCGCATCACGGAGTAGAACACTTTAGCAAATACGTTGGTGATTACTTGAATGACCCCGATGTTGTAAAGCAGCGCCATCAAACCAGAGAAAAAGATCACTGTTGGCAACGCTCGAAAGGCAAAAATATAGCCTAGATTCACATCGGCAGGTCGGTCTGGCAGGGGCACGATGTTCTTACCAAACACAAAATTTGCTCCGGTATCTGCCGCCAAAAACAGCCCATCCAAAAGATTACTAAAGCCTTGCAGCGCTTCTCTCGTAAACGGCACTAGAAAAACTAGCGCGCCCAAAATTAGTTGCAGCAAAATGCCCATTCCAACCACGTGCCACGGAAACACCCGCAAACTGCGATTCTCGGAAAATAACCAGGCGATCGCACACAAACCAAAAATTCCAAGCAGCGAGACAAGATTCAGCAAACCCATGAGGCGGCACCTTATTGACGATCGAGCAAAACGCGCTTGAGGACTACCCTTACGGTAGATGAACCGTTGCCCCTTAGACGATACCTAAAAATGCTTCGATCAACACAGAAAATGTCAGTAAATCTGAAGGGTGACACAAAAGTTATTTGGACGTGATAAGAAATTTTCTCCTCATAGCCCGATTCCCCTATCCTCCAATTCACAGGTCATAATAAGCAAAGCCTTCTTACGTCGCGATACATGGATGCTTTCGAGCCAATGCCGCCCGCTTGGACTAAATCAGCCGTCCACGCCCATGAGTTTCACTGCCCCAACTGTCACAAAACCTGTCTCGAAGCAGAGCGAGTTTGGATCAATCGCCGATCGCCTGTCTTTTTGGAGGACTATCGCAAAAAATGGCAAGAATTTTATCAGTGCCAATGTACAACTGTCTGGTGGGCCTGGAGCAACGATCGACCGCCTTCAGAGTTAGCCGATCGCGAACCTCCCCACCTCGATTTCTTCAATCCCTTTGACGATCTTTAGAAACGATCTTTAGAAGTGGTTCCAGCTTCAATTTCTCTCAAGCAAATCTTTATCGCTCTAGCCACGCCCGCATTTTGCCAGGATTAAGTAATCCGTAGGGATCAACTTTTTCTTTAAATTTGAGTTGTTCGACATCGACCTGCTTCATGCCGCCGTCTTCTAACACATAGGTATGAGGATTGAAGATAAAAGCGCCTTTGGCTTCGTGGTAGGCAATAATTTCGTTGAGGCGTTCTTCGGTTGTGTAGCGCACCACTTGCAAAGCAGCCGGACGAGCCACTCCCCCCACACGCAAAAATTCCAGGTGCATCATAACTTCATCGCCAAAGTGTTGATACATGTGTTCGAGCAAGGTCAGTTGTTTGTCGTCAGGAAACAGGGTTTGCAAATAGGTCAACGTCGGGTCAACACTGCGAGCATGAAGCGTGGTGTGATTCCAGGAATACTCGGACAAAGTAACGCCTTTGCTGGCTTCTTGAGCCGTTTTTTCGTAGGCGCTCGTTCCCCCAAAATCCTTAACCCACTCATTTAAGGCTTCAAGGCTGGTTTCAGACACCATCAACAACGCGCAGTGTGACCCTTCTGGAAAGTAACTCTTGAGCGCAGCAAAATAGCCCGGAATCGGGTCAGCACAGATGCAAACCAGCTTTTTGATCACGCCGTCGGCATCACTGATCGCCTGACCAAATCGAGCCGCCGTCATAAAGTCTGGAAACGTCACGATCGCCTCTGCCCAGGGATAAGCGGGCGCGAGGGGAACCTCTAATTCCGTAATAATGCCATTCGTTCCGTAAGCGTGAGCCACTTTGTAGACCTCATCGCCCCGAAGTTCGATCGCTTTTGGTTCGTCTTCCATTGTCACCACCCGAACGGCTTGCAGATTGCCGCGATCGCGCAGTTGTCCATAGGTGACAGACCCGATGCCTCCACTGCCGCCGCCGATAAAGCCGCCGATCGTCGCCGTTCGATAGGTAGACGGAGCCATACGAATTTCCCAGCCCGTTTCTCGTGTCTGCTTGTCCAAGACCGAAAGTTTGACCCCTGCCTCCATTCTCGCCATCCCCGGTTTGACCCATTTCACCGCGGTCATTCGGGTCATGTCCAAAATCACGCCACCTTCGAGAGGAACACACTGCCCATAGTTGCCCGTTCCTGCGCCTCGTACCGTCAGCGGAATTTTGTACTTCACGCAGACTTGCGCCACTCGGATCACTTCCGCCTCATCAACGGGACGAATCACCACCCCGCCGACTTTTCCGGTCAGTTGCTCGACCAAAACGGGGCTAAAGGTGTAGTAGTCTTGCGAGAGTTTGGCAATCTGATTGGGATCGGTGATGATATCAAGTCCGGTAAGGTCAGCGATCGCAGCTTTCAGATCAAAGGGGCTAGTTGTCGAAGTCATCAGACGTTCTATGTGAACATTTCTTTTGCATCTTAAGCCGATTCTGGCAGGAAATTGGTATCCAAAATCTCCATCCCCAAAGAGTGAAACAATTTACGGAGCGCGTCAGGTCAAAGTTCTTTCAAGTCATCTAATTCACTATAGTCAGGCAGCGTGGCATCGATCGCCTTACCGTTTCGGAGAACTAGACGATCATGCTGTGATCGAGACAGTAGTTCACTGTAGCTTCTCGCTTTGAATAGCACCAGATTGGCGGGGAGTCCGACTCCGATTCTACCGACATTGGGTAAGCCCATCAAATCAGCCGGGTTGGACGTAATCGCATTGATCCAATCGCCGTAGGGACGATCGAGTTGAGCAATTCGCACCGATAGATTGAAGACCTCAAAAGCATCATGATCGCCAAAGGCATAGAAGGGATCGCGGCAGTTGTCATGAGCGATCGCTACCGTTACCCCCGCTTGTTTCAACTCATGCAGCAGAGTGACACCGCGCCAGCGAGGAGTGCGGCCAGGTTTACGATCCTGTAGATACAAGTTGCACATCGGCAGACTGACGACACCAACGCCCGCTTTTTTGACCAGAGCGATCGTTTGGTTGGCTTCCACGTCTTCTTGAACGGACAAACTACAGCAGTGCCCACACACCACTTTCCCTTTGTACTTGTGCCGAATGGCAGCCTGAGCCACCGATCGCAGCGTCATTGATTGGGGATCGTTGGTTTCGTCGGTGTGAAAGTCGAGATTGAGTTTGCGGTCTTTGGCCAGGGTGAAGGCGCGATCGACCTGCGCTTCAATATCGGGATTCATGTAGGCGACACCCCCCAAAATCCCCTGAGATTGGGCCACCAGATCGGCTAATTTTTCACCGTCGGGCGTGAGAAAGTAATCCAGCGGCACAAGGCAAACGGCTTGCAGCGTTAAGCGATCGCTCCATTTTTCTCGCAGTTCTCTAAAGACGCTAAAGCTAATTTCGCCCTGCTCCCCAAACGCATCGATGTGGGTACGAATCGCCTGAGTACCGTGAGCATAGCTGCATTTCAGCCCAAATTCCATGCGGCGGTAAACGTCATCAGCGTTCCAATTTTTGGCGGCATCAGTTTGAACCGCATTCAACGCGCTTTCAAAAGTGCCATCTGGATTGGGAGCGCGATTCCAAATGTGGCCTTTATCCAGATGCGTGTGCAGATCGACAAAACAGGGGAGAACCATTCCGCCTCGCAGATCCATCGATGGATGCGGATAGCTGGTGTAAGTTCCGGCAGACACGATCGTCGCAATGCTGCCCTCAATAATCTCTAAATCTACAGATAACAGGTGATCTTCAGGCGGTTTGCGAGGAGTCCATTTGGTGCCGCCGACGACGATCGAAGCCGGAATATGGGCGTTTCTCAACCAATAATGCGAAGAGTCAAAAATCATGGAAGCAAACTGCACTCAGCGTCAGGATTTGAAAAATTAGCTTTTGAAATATTTGAAATAGTTGAGATTGAAGCGTTAAGGAGGAGTTGAAATTGCTCGTTTTAGAGTCAGCTTTTCTTAAAAGATAGAGACTTCTCTATCAAAAGTGTGTCGAAATCTTAAGACAACCTGGCTCTTTTGCCTGTCCTATTACAGATGTTGACTATAAACAAATTGGAAATACTATCCCATAGAAACTAAGATTGCAATTTCCAATCCCAGTCATTTGGATCAGACTATCCCAACGTTGCCCAAATTGACTACCCTGGATAGTAAAGAACTCTAAACTAGGCGTGAGTGATGGAACCGATTTATCAGTATGCCTGGCTAATTCCCGTCCTGCCTCTTGCAGGTGCGATGCTAGTTGGTCTAGGGCTGATCTCATTCAATAAAGATGTCAATCGTCTCCGACAGGCAAACTCTATCTTCATCGTGTCTCTGATTGGCGCGGCGATGACCCTCTCGTTTGCTCTGTTTTGGAGCCAATTTCGTGGACATGCCCCTTATACTCAGATGTTTGAGTGGGCCTCGGCGGGCGACTTTCACCTGTCGATGGGGTATGTGATCGACCCGCTCTCGTCATTAATGCTAGTGATCGTGACGACGGTTGCCTTTCTGGTCATGGTCTACACCGATGGCTACATGGCGCACGATCCCGGATATGTTCGCTTTTATGCGTATTTGAGTCTGTTCAGTTCCTCGATGCTGGGTCTGGTGATTAGCCCTAATCTCGTCCAGGTCTACATTTTTTGGGAACTGGTGGGCATGTGTTCCTATCTGCTGATTGGGTTTTGGTTTTACCGTAAAGCGGCAGCCGATGCCTGCCAAAAGGCGTTTGTGACGAACCGAGTGGGTGACTTTGGGTTACTGCTTGGTATTTTGGGTTTGTATTGGGCAACTCGCAGTTTTGACTTTAATGTGATTGGCGATCGTCTCCAAGACCTCGTGGCCACTGGCTCAATCAGCGGTTGGTTAGCGGGATTATTCGCCATTCTGGTCTTCTTGGGCCCGGTGGCAAAATCAGCCCAGTTTCCGCTCCACGTTTGGCTGCCGGACGCGATGGAAGGCCCGACTCCCATTTCTGCTTTGATCCATGCAGCGACGATGGTGGCGGCAGGGGTCTTCTTGATTGCTCGTATGTTCCCGATGTTTGAAGGCATTCCCGCATCGATGGATGTGATTGCCTGGACGGGAGCTTTTACAGCATTTTTGGGGGCATCGATCGCCATTACCCAAAATGACATCAAGAAAGGTCTGGCGTACTCTACGATGTCTCAGTTGGGCTACATGGTGATGGCGATGGGAGTCGGTGCTTACAGTGCCGGACTGTTCCACCTGATGACGCACGCTTACTTTAAGGCGATGCTGTTTCTTGGCTCTGGGTCGGTGATCCACGGCATGGAAGAAGTGGTTGGACATGATCCCGTCTACGCTCAAGACATGCGGATGATGGGCGGACTGAGAAAGTACATGCCGATGACAGCAATTACTTTCTTGATCGGAACGTTAGCAATTTCGGGAATTCCGCCGTTTGCGGGCTTCTGGTCAAAGGATGAAATTTTGGGTGCCACGTTTGCCGCAAATCCTGCCCTCTGGGTAATTGGCTATCTGACGGCTGGGATCACGGCGTTCTATATGTTCCGCATGTATTTCAGCACGTTTGAAGGGAAATTCCGAGGCACGGATGCCGCCGTCAAGCAAGTTCTCAAAAACGAGCAGCTTCAGAAGATGGGGCTGGCATTTGGGCCCGGCGCAATGAACCCCAAAGAACTAACAATGGAAGCTCCGGGCGGCGAAGAAGTCGATTCCGGCAACCATCAACACCACGCCGAAAAGCCTCACGAATCTCCGTTGACGATGACGTTGCCGTTGCTGCTTTTGGCCATTCCTTCAACCCTGATCGGACTGGTCGGAACACCCTTCGGCAACTACTTTGAGGAATTCATTCATACGCCTGGTGAAGCCGTTCAAATCGCAGCCGAAGCCAGTCAAGAAACGCTGTCTGAGTTTTATGTGATGGCGGGTAGTTCAGTGGGGATCTCGCTGATTGGGATTACCCTAGCCTCTCTGATCTACCTGCGCGGCAAGATTGATCCGAAGGCGATCGCCGCCAAGATTCCATTCCTCTACAATCTGTCGCTCAACAAGTGGTACTTTGACGAAGTTTACGGTGAGCTTTTCGTGAAGGGTAGTCGCCGTCTGGCTCGTCAGGTCTTAGAAGTCGATTCCAAAGTGGTAGACGGGGTAGTCAACCTGGCCGGACTCGCAACCCTGCTGTCTGGAGAAGGACTGAAATACCTGGAAAGTGGTCGGGCCCAGTTTTATGCCCTGATTATTTTTGTCGCCGTCCTTGGACTTGTGATCTTTTCAGGCGCAACCTAAAGAAGTTATGAGAGGTTGGCTGTTAGTCCTGTGGGGTAGATAAAATCCTGCTGACAGTCAACCGCTATCGTCGATCGCCACCTCTCTCAAACGCCTCATAACTCAACCTTAAAAACTAGAATGCTAACCGCCAATTTTCCCTGGCTGACCACGATCATTTTGTTTCCGATCGCAGCCTCTCTCTTAATCCCCATTATTCCCGATAAGGACGGCAAAACCGTTCGCTGGTACTCGCTGATCGTTGGGCTGCTGGATTTTGCCCTGATCGTCTACGCCTTCTATACTCAATACGACTTTGCAAATCCAGATCTTCAGCTTGTCGAAAGCTACCCCTGGGTTTCTCAGTTAGATCTCAATTGGTCAGTTGGTGCCGATGGATTGTCGATGCCCCTGATTATTTTGACAGGATTTATCACTACTCTGGCAATTTTGGCAGCTTGGCCCGTCACCTTTAAGCCTCGCCTGTTCTACTTTCTGATGCTGGTCATGTACGGCGGTCAGATTGCGGTTTTTGCGGTTCAGGATATGCTGCTGTTCTTCCTCTCGTGGGAACTGGAACTGGTGCCTATCTATTTTCTGCTGTCGATTTGGGGCGGCAAAAAACGGCTGTATGCAGCAACAAAATTCATTTTGTACACGGCAGGCGGTTCGCTGTTCATCCTGGTTGCAGGGCTGGCGATGGCTTTTTATGGTGACACGGTGACCTTCGACTTTCGCGCTTTAGCCGCCAAAGATTTTCCGCTCAACTTTCAGCTTTGGGTTTACACGGGCTTTCTGATTGCCTACGCGGTCAAACTGCCGATCATTCCGCTCCACACCTGGCTACCCGATGCTCACGGTGAAGCGACGGCTCCCGTTCACATGCTGCTGGCTGGCATTCTCCTCAAAATGGGTGGCTATGCGTTGATTCGGATGAATGCAGAAATGCTTCCGGCGGCTCATGCAACGGTGGCACCAGCTCTGGTGATTTTAGGAGTAGTGAATATTATCTATGCGGCTCTCACTTCCTTTGCCCAGCGCAACTTGAAGCGAAAGATCGCCTATTCCTCAATCTCTCACATGGGATTTGTCCTGATTGGCATCGCCTCATTTACCGATTTAGGGTTAAGTGGTGCCGTTTTGCAGATGGTGTCTCACGGTTTAATTGGGGCGAGTTTGTTCTTTTTGGTAGGAGCAACCTACGATCGTACCCACACCCTGATGCTGGACGAGATGGGCGGTGTCGGCAAACAGATGCCCAAAATCTTCTCCATGTTTACGGCTTGCTCGCTGGCCTCGCTGGCTCTGCCTGGAATGAGTGGCTTTGTCGCCGAACTGATGGTCTTTGTCGGCTTTGCCACCAGTGACGCTTACAGTCAGACTTTTAGAATTATTGTGGTGGGCTTGGCAGCGATCGGGGTCATTCTCACGCCCATCTACTTGCTCTCAATGCTGCGCGAAATCTTCTATGGGCCAGAAAACAAAGAACTGACCTCACACGAAGCGCTGATCGATGCAGAACCTCGCGAAGTCTTTATTATCGCCAGTTTGCTAGTTCCAATTATTGGCATTGGCTTCTATCCAAAACTGCTGACTCAGATCTACGACTCCAAGACACAGCAGCTAACCGCTCGGCTTCGCGATCAGGTGCCAACCCTGGCTCAACAGGCTTCTAAATCTGTGGCTTTACAACCCCCGCTAGGAGAAGCGATCGCCGCTCCAACACTGCGTTAACCAAACTTTTCTAAATCATGCAAAAAGGCAGGAAGTAAGTTCAACTCGCTCCCTGCCTTCTTTATTGGCAACCTTTCTGAATCTTCAAGCTCAAAGGATTGAGGAAGACAAACGCTGCTGTTCATCCCCCTATCGTAAAGCCTGTCGAAGATGACCCCTCATCCCTGACTCTGCGTATTCCGCGTGGTCAAAACCGAGTCAGTCGGCAAACAGAGCAGATTATCGCCTTGAGTGCGAATCATTCCTTTTTGGCGCAGCTTGCCCATCAGACGGGTGACCGTAACGCGAGTTGAACCGATCGCGCTCCCGATCTGGGCATGAGTCAACGGAAAAGGCAGACAGTAGCCGTCTTCGGTCGGTTCGCCATATTCCTCAATCAGCAGTGTCAGAAAACCGAGGAGGCGATCGATAGTTCTGCGCTGACCCAGTGTACTGAGCCAGAGAAGTTTGCGCTGATGCTGATAGCGGAAAGCATCCAACACTTCGCGGCGAAAATGCGGCCAGTTGTCCAGATCGTGCCAATACATCCAGACCACGGAGGTTTGGTCAACGTGAGCATAGCTTTGTAGCGTAAACGGTGATTGCGCCACAATCTCAAAGGGTTGCCCTGCGCCGACAAATCCTAAGAATGCTTCTTCGGGGCTGATACGAGCGAGACGAGATGCATTGCCGCCAGTGGCGTTGACCTGGGCTGTTCCCACGAGTCTTACGGCACCTTTTTGCACCAGATAAAGTAGACCTGGACGGGCAGGAATCCGCTCATCTTTACTAAAAGACCGAACTCGATAATGTTCTTGGGCCCAATCAATAATGCGCTGCCACGTCAAAAATGGACGAGACGCTTCTGAATTTTGTTGGGGAGATACTGAGTACATAAGTTAAAGGCTGTTGGAGAACAGTGTGAGACTTTGACAAGTCACTGAGTATTTAGCAGAAACCGAAACGCTGGCTCATTTCTCAACCGATCGGAATAGAGATAGGCACCTTTAGACACTTTTGCACTAAAGGGAGAAATCCGAAAGTAGAGTCTCCTTGTTTGTAGCCTGATCTCAGTAATTGTAACTACAAGCGACATGGACTCTTAACGAAACTGGAGGATTTTCGACCGAAATTTGACCAAAATCAACCTTATCCTAGAGCATCAACCGTAAATACCATGAATTGTAGCCTACATAAGATTACTTATCCTACGTTTCGCATATTGTTACTGGACAGACTATTTGAAACAATCTACCCGAAGGAGGATGTTGTAGTAGCAAAAGCTTCTTCACCTCAAAGACAGAATAATTCTTCTTACAGCAGCAAGCTTTGTGCGGCACAGATTCCGCTCAGGCAGGTCAGAAATGCAACGTCTCTAACTGAGTATCAGTCTGCGATCGCCCTCAAATTAGCGTCTGGCTCACTGAGAACAGCCTTGCCTTTGGCGTATCAAGTCGCAAAAAACTTCACCCAGTTTGATGCACCCCAGACCGAGGAATCTACGGTGTTTCAAGACATTTTGCGTGAATTTACGGTACGAGTCACAGCATTAGGCTATCTGGAGTTTGTGTTGAGTGATCGAGGATTCGCAATCTGGTTACAATTCTTAATCGAGAAGCCACCCCGGATACCCCTGATTTCTGCGGATAAATTGCCCTCAGATGAGAGCACTTTCCTTTGTCAGTACAGCCATGCGCGTTGTGTAACGCTGATCCGTCTGGCTAAAGAAGCAGGAATTGAGTTAGATCGGTCAAATAGGACACAATCTAAGCCTGACCTTCGTCAACCAGCAGATCGAGATCTGATTTTTTTGATAATTTCCGTTCTAGATGATCTGTATGACGCTTCTATGACCCAGAGCAGTCAAACAGTCTTTAAAGGGACGATCGCGCTCGCTCAAGCTTTCCAGCGCTTCTACAAAGTTTGCCAACTTGTAAATTTATCTCCAGAAAGATTAAGTTTGGTGATGGTGACTCAAAGACTGCTGCGATCGTTGCTCCAAGAAGGTTTGGGGATCTGTGCACCGGATGAGCTTTAGCCCTTTCATTGAGAGACACATCGCTGTCATCTTGGTGTCATAACTTATTTTTATCTCCCAATCCGTGACAAAACCTGGGCGCTCAGATATATTATTGGAGTGTGAGGAGCGAACCAGCAAGAGTACCGAGACGAAACACGGCCAGTCGTCGGTACTCTTCCTGATTTTAAAGCTCTGTTGGTTGGCTCTCAAACAGTTAACCTGAAAAGTTTTTCCATTGAAGTCTCAAATTACTAAAAGTTGGGGTTACGGACTCCTGGCGAAAGTCTGATCGAGAAGGGCTTTGTCGGGAAATAAAACCAGTTATGGCAGAGTTTTCCAAATCCTTCTCTGATCAATGCTGCCTCTGAATAGAAGTTCCACCAGCCTGCTGTAAAAGACAATCTATCTGAAATGTGGTGGCATTCCAGACGGCAGCATTACGAGAAGGCGTAGAACAAATTTTGTCACATCAAATAGATGAAAAGTAGATGAAAAGTAGTCGAAACCTGATTAACCGAGCTTGACATCTAACGTCTAATCACTGCCGTCTAATCACTGTCAAAGTGCTGAAAGCCGCCTTCTAAAGTGAGAATCTCATCGGGTATTTCTCCAGTCGGATCGACGACGCGAATATCAGGGTTAGAAGTGATTTCGCCCACGATCGCCGCTCCCTTTACTTTCTCGACTAACACGTGTGCGGCTTCTAGCGGCAGACACAACACCAGTTCAAAGTCTTCTCCACCATAAAGCGCCCAGTTCATCGCCTTTTCGGGAGACACCAGACGCTTTAGAGCAGGATGGATGGGAATTGCAGATCGATCAACTCTCGCCCCAACTTGACTGACACGACAGATCTGAACGATCGCGTCCGCAAGCCCGTCGCTGCTGTCCATTCCAGAAATAGGGAGGAGGGAGGAGGGAGGAGGGAGGAAAGGTAGAACGTCCAGGCGAGGGTTAGGGAATTGGTGGGCTTGGATTAGGGTGGTGAGATCGGCTTCATTGGGGGTTTCTGCAAGTTCTAGATAGAGCAACAGTTCTAAACCTGCTCTTGAAGAGCCGTGATAGCCTGTGACTAAGATGGCATCTCCAATTTGAGCCGTTGAGCGACAAATCACGCTGGCTGGCTCGACTTGCCCGAATGCGGTGATAGCGACGGTAATGATGGGCGATCGACAAATGTCACCTCCGACAATGACGGTTCCATACTTTTGCAAACAGCCTGTGATGCCGCGATACAAATCCTCAACCCAGCCCACCGACAATTTGCCCGGAAGCCCTAAGCCTACGGTAATTCCCAGGGGCGAAGCTCCCATTGCTGCGAGGTCAGAAAGATTTGCGGCCGCCGATCGCCATCCCACTGCTTGAGGAGGAGTGGTTTGATCGCTGAAATGTACGTCCTCGACCAGTACATCCGAGGTGACGACGAGTGACTTTCCCGCTTCGATCGAGAGCACTGCGGCATCATCTCCCACTACGTCAGCAGGGCAAAAGGCTTGGAGGCGCTTGAGGAGTCCTTGTTCACCGATCGTCTGCACTGTTTCTGCCATATGAAAAAAAAGCATATGAAAAAGACTGAGTGGCTATCACACAGTCCTGAATTATGGATCAAATTTTCAATTAAGCGGCTTTGGGTTCGACCAGGTTCTCTAGGCCGTCGATGACTTTCATGGATTCGATCGTATCCCCTGCCTTGAGTTTTTCTAGCACTTCTCGACCAGAGGTGACAAAGCCAAAAATCGCATAGCGACCATCCAACAGATTTAAGCCTGCGGGGGTCAATTCTGGCTCAAATAAGAAGAAGAAAAACTGAGACGAGCCGCCATTGGGGTCTTCACCCGGACGCGCCATCGCTAACGCCCCAAACGACGAGAAAGGCAAAACGGGCTGATCCAAATAGCGTCCAGCATCTTCGAGCGTGATGCCATACAGGGGAGCCGCATCGCCTTTGACCAAAATTTCTAACGGGACAGCGCGATACTTCTTGGTGTCAGGATCGATGAATCCAACTTCTGGGCCGGGCGGATCGCCAATTTGCAGCACGTAAGAATCTTCGGCTCTCGTGAACTGCAAACCATCGTAGAAGCCGCGTTTGACCAGATCGACAAAGTTGCCAGCCGTGACGGGGGCGCTAAACCCATCGAGCACGATCGTCAAATCTCCCTGACTCGTCTTCGCTTCAACCGTCGCACGTCCTTTAAGTTGAGGCAGATTGCTATATTCTTCGGGCACCTCGTAAGGGAATTTTTGCACCATCAATTCTTCGAGGTCGGTGACGAGACTGAGCAAATCCGCCCGCTGCGATCGCGTCTGTTCTTTATTCTTCGCTTCGGCGCTGGTTTGGAGGGTTTCAACGCCCGCTTTGAGTTTGGCAATGATCGCCTCTGCGTGGGGCTTTTTGTCGTCGGGAATTGAGGCTAAAAGTTGAGTCTGACGATCGGTCAAAATTCGATAAGCTTGTTTGACATCGCCGACGACTGCCCCCCAGCGACGATTGGCCCGCAGTTGCGCGGTGATATCTTCGAGGCTAAATTGCAGCTTGCGAACATCAGGATTGTCGATCGGCAATGCATATCTCAACAGCGACTGCGAATCAGTAATCGGATTGCCCGGAGGCAGTGCATAAACTGGAGATTGCCAACCGATCAGAAAGCAAACCAGCCCTAGAATCAGCAGTCTGACCGACCCCTTGCGGGTATCTCGACGAGATCGCCGCTTCAAAGAATTGAGCTTCATACCATTCCAAACAAACATGTTGCGCTCCCTCTGTGCTAAAAAGCCCTTCTCGATTGTGCCATGAGGGGGAGCATCGTGAAGATTGGGGTTTGGGGTGTAAAGGTGCAGGTCAAATCTTTTCCTTGACTCCTCACTCCTCACTCCTCACTCCTCACTCCAGCGCTCTACCCGAAATCGAATCTTCTTTGAGCGGCTTGATAAATCGGCTGTTGGCACGAATAAAGCAATTGATGGAACGATCGCCCTTTTGCACACTGACCGGAATCCAGGGCTTGCCACGATTGTCGAGGAGCATAATTTGATTGCGTCCCATATTGCCCGTGACGGCTTGAAGGCGCTGTCCTTTTTTGAAGGTGAACCTGATGGGCCAGTCGGCGATCGCATACTGATTATTCAAAAAAATTGCGGCGGGTGCATCGGCACCATCCAGCGTTACGGACTGAAATTGCTTGGCCATGCGGCAGTTTAGCCCTTTGAAGTCTCCATCGACGACGATCCAATTGGACTGTCCGGGGGAGCTGCTTCTCGCTGACTTGGGTATTGGGTAATCGCCAGGGCGATCGGGAACCGGAACCGCTGTCGCTAATTGGGTTCCTACGATCGTGGCAGCCAATGTCAGCAAAATAACCTTGATTGAGGGTTGCATCGTTTGTTAGGGCTTGTAAAAACTGTGGAGATTCAGTACAAGATTTTATGCCGTTTCCTGGTGCAGTCTCCAAGAGAAGTGTGACTAAACCTCTTGAGCGTGCTGAGTGCAAAGTCTAAAACTTAGAGCTAGTCAGTGCTTGAAAGCGACTTGAGAAACGCAGCTTATGACCTAAGCCGCTTAAGCATTTGTAACAAAAGAAGACTTCTCTATTTGAAAGCACGTAGATTTTTCTCAGAGAGAATTGACGATCGCGCCTAAAATTGGAAAGCCATCTACACAAGAGGACGGGCCCCACCATGAATCTGAGAGACCTTGCTGCTGCTTCAGCGACCTGGCAAATTGCTAGTGTACGAGCCGATCGTGATTTGACGAGAGAAGTCCAGCAGCGCCTGATTTTGTTGGGATATCAACCTGGGCCCGTCGATGGACTCTGGGGCAATGGGACTCAAGCCGCCTATGCTGCCTTTGCGAGAGCCAACCAACTCAAGCCAGAAGAACTGTCTCCAAGAGCGGCTCAACTGCTGCTGAGAATCAACCAAACTCCCGCGCCTCGACCGACTCCTACGCCCACTCCGACTCCGCGTCCGACCCCCACGCCCACCCCTGCCCCCAGACCAACGCCCGTTCCCACGCCTGCTCCGACTCCCACGCCCAGACCAACCCCCGCTCCGACTCCAACACCCAGACCAACCCCGACACCTGTTCCGGTACCAACCCCCGCTCCTGTTCCCACGCCGACTCCTGTTCCCACGCCAAGCCCTGTTCCAGTTCCGACTCCTGCACCAACCCCTACGCCCACGCCGACTCCTGTTCCCACGCCAAGTCCTGTTCCAGTTCCGACTCCTGCACCAATTCCTACACCGACTCCTGCACCAACCCCTACGCCCACGCCGACTCCTGTCCCTACGCCCAGCCCTACACCCACGCCGACTCCCACGCCTGCCCCAACTCCGAGATATGCCAGCCCGACCCAGGCCTTGCCTAGAGGCTTGCGCGAGATTGCAACCGGGGGCGTGATTTGGCAGATTGACAGAATTGCGGCGAGTCAGGGCTTGGCGAGAGAAGTGCAACAGTGTCTGGATGCGTTGGGTCATGCACCAGGGCCGATCGATGGCGTTTGGGGCAATGGCACTCAAGCCGCCTATGCTGCCTTTGCCAGGGTTTACCAATTCAAATCGAATGAGATGCCCCCTCAAGCGGCACAGTTTCTTTTGGAGCCGACGATTTCAGGAATTGCGATCGTGCGTCCGATTCGTCAACTGGTGGATGGGGACTATCGATCGGTGGCTCAGTCGATCGGCTGTGAGGTGGCCGCAGTCCGAGCGGTGGTGGATGTCGAAGCCGCAGGGTCAGGATTTTTTAAGGATGGCCGACCCAAAATCTTGTTTGAGGCTCACTGGTTTTCGGCATTTACAGACAGTCGCTTCGATCGTTCTAATGGCGACATTTCTAGCCCCGTGTGGAATCGTGCCCTTTATCTGGGCGGCGCTGCTGAATGGGATCGGTTGTACAAAGCGGCTCGGCTCAATCGCGCAGGTGCCCTCAAGTCAGCCTCTTGGGGGTTGGGTCAGGTGATGGGCTTTAACCACGAAGCGGCGGGCTACAAAGATGTCGAGAGTTTTGTTCGCGATATGCACCTCAGCGAAGGCAAACAACTCATGGCCATGTTCAACTTTATCAAGAGCAACCGTCTCGATCGCTTTTTAATCAACCGCGACTGGGCCGGCTTTGCACTCCGCTACAACGGCGAAGGCTATCGAGCCAACCGCTACGACGAAAAACTAGCCGATGCCTACCGATATTGGAAAGGGAGAGCTTAGGGAGAAGATGAGGAGCTAATTTGAAAGGAGAATGGGCGATCGTCCAGATAGAACGGCTTGAGGTTCTGAGCCAAGGGGAATTGGGACGATCGCGCTTTCATTCATAGTCAATATTAATGAAGTTCTTTCGCTCTGTTGCTGAGATCTTCTGCCCCCACCTGCCAATTCCTACCGTGTACACACAAGTCGTTGTCGCTTCGTTTCAGGCGGCTTCAGCCCCCTA
>NZ_JBJPHU010000250.1:0-2487 GCF_052939515.1 Phormidesmis sp. 146-33 | reverse complement strand
GAATTTTAAGCTGAGGTGCTTAATGTGTTGGCACTTTGACTTTGACTCGGCATAGAACGGTAGACCCTGTTTTTTGCTTGTGCTTGAATGATTCCGCCGCCACTTGCATCTGCCAAGGCTTGTTGAGAGAGCCGAATATCTCGAAACCGATAAACACCCGGATAGCTTAATGCAAATCCTTCTCTTGAATTAAGACGAATCCGCTCATCACTGCCTACACTTCCTAACTCAATTCTCCCTTGCTCTGCGGTCAAAGTTCCGCCCTCTAGCTCAATATTTCCCCCAACCAAAGCAAGTGTGTTACCTGGTTGTACCTGTAGACCTGTTTGAGTTCCTCTCGTGATTTGCCGCCGCACCTGAGCCGATAGGTTATATCCATTCCCTTCTACTCGAATCGTTCCTGGATTTCGACCGAACTGCAAACCAATTGGAGTACTAATCGTCAATAATGGTGGTGTTTGTGGGTTTACTGCACTAAACTCATTACCATTGTCGAAAATGATGCTATCTGCTGTGCTGGCAAGAAACGAACCACCAATGTTTAAGCGGGCATTTGCACCAAAGAGAATTCCACTTGGATTGAGTAGAAATACATTTGCAGTACCGTTGGCATGAACTGAGCCATCAATATCAGATCGAATGCCTCCGGTAACACGAGTAAAAATATTTTGAATGTCTGCGGCATTGTTGAACGCTGCTTCACCATTCGTTGGAATGGAAAAGCGATCGAAGCTATGAAACAAATTCTGTCCTGCTACTGTCCCACCTGTGATTGAGCAGCTACCAATGCAATCTCCAGTCACTGTAGTCGGAGTTGTACGATCGGGAATGACTTGTGCGATTAGCGCAGAGCGCAACTCCGTAGGAACTGCACCTCGAATAATCAACCCTTCGCAAAGCAGAAAGCAACCAGCCAACCAAAGTGGAGCATCATATCGTTTCATCAGTTGCTTCTCATGAGTATTTACAAGTTGGAAGGAAGTTGCCACATCATAATCGATTTGTCAGCACTGCCACTGACAAGCATTGTTCCTTGAGGCATAAATGCGATCGACCAGATCGGTTTTTGATGCCCCATAACCGTACCTTGCAACTGAGCCGATTGTAAATCCCATAGTTTAATTGCTCGATCGTGTCCTCCAGTTGCCAGAGTTTGCCCATCGGGACTAAACGCAACTGACAGCACTTTATCGTGATGTCCAGCAAAACGGTGAAGCAATCGCCCCGTTTTTATTTCCCACAACGCAGAGGTTTTGTCATGGCTTGCACTCGCTAGAGTATTTCCATCTGGACTAAACGAGATTGAGGTAATTGCTCCTTCATGGGCGGCTAAAGGGAGTTTTACCGCTCCATCCTCCAGTTGCCAGACTGTAATTTTGCCGTCTTCGCTACCACTTGCCAGGAGTTGACTATCAGGGCTAAACGCAACACTTCTGATCTCAGCTCTAGAGTGGAAAGTTTGCTGATGCTCGCCTGTCTCCGTCTTCCAGAGCTTCACCGTTTTATCCCAACTGCCACTCGCGATCGTCGTTCCATCTGGGCTAAATGCAACCGAACGCACATCATCGCTATGTCCTGCAATTGTCCGCTGCAATTCGCCACTGTCCAGCTTCCACAACTTAATGCGGCTATCCCAACTACCGCTCACTAAGAACTGTCCATCTCGACTAATTGCTAATGAAACAACTGCATCTCCGTGTCCCTGACTCGAATCTCCTGAGATTGAATGACGCAGTGTTTTATTGGGCAGATCCCAAATGTTGATTGTACCGTCATAGCTACCACTAACAAGCGTTTTTCCATCCGGGCTAATTGCGATCGTATACACCCAAACCGGATGTCCTTTGAAGATGTGAATCGGTTGAGCAGCCAAGGATTGAGCCGAAAGAAGTGATTTAAAATGAGTATGAGTGCTAAGCCAATGCGCGACAATGATTAGTATTAGAGATATTTCTGTTAAAGCGATCGTCGTTTTTCTAGAATTTCGCTTTGGTGTCATAGTCAATGCTCCTGGTCAATGCTCCTGACTTGTGTATTGACGATCGCTATTTAGAACTACTAGTAGTTATTGCAACAGCTTCTTTCTTCTGAGCTTCTTGCTGCTGATTCTGTTCTTCAATCCGCATTCGACTCATGAATAAAATTGCAGTTCCTGTAAGTATCGCCAAACTGATTGGAGTGATATACGTCCAGTGACCCGACATCTTATCCCAGACGTGCCAGATCAGTACAAAAATCACCAAGTAGGTCAGTTGATGCAATTTCTTCCAATTTTTCTTGAGGAGCTTCATGCTCCAAGTATTCGACGTGATTGTCATTAAAATGAGAATTAGAAAGCAGACCACTCCTTGAATATAGACCCAGGGTGTTTCGAGATCGAGCAGATCAAGGTCTCTCTGGTTAAGATAAGGATAGCCATGAATGGCAGAAAGAGTTAGCCTAAGTAGGGTGATCACTCACCCTACTCGGCTCCAGAACCGTACATGA
>NZ_JBJPHU010000249.1:0-2495 GCF_052939515.1 Phormidesmis sp. 146-33 | reverse complement strand
ACGCTGCCAAATTCAGATACCTCCCATACGCTTGTTTTGTCTTGTTTACATCTACCTTTCTTTTTGTGGGCAGTTTTAGGATTTGTCTTTGCGGGTAGAGACTTTAGAAACTCCGATCGCCGGATGGACTACCTGAAATACAACGGCGAAATGCTGATCTACACAACCCTCTTGATCATCTGTGGCAGCTTGCTAGTGGGCATAACAGCGGGACTTTTTTCTATCATTTCGGTCAATATTAACTCGTTTTACTATGAATACATTTTGATTTATGCCTTGTGTGCGGCTCCGATCGTGGCCACTCATTTAACTCATGCCCAAAGTCATTTGATCAGCAATCTAGCACCCACGATCGCCCGAATTTTTAGCCCATTGGTATTACTGACTTTAATTGCTTATTTAATTAGCATTTTGACTTTGCGACGCAATCCCTTTATCGATCGAGAGTTTTTGGTTGTCTTTAACGTCATGTTGTTAGGCGTATTAGCGATCGCTATTTTCACCCTATCCGAACGAGCCGCTACCAGTAAAAAACTGCTGGGAGATTACATTACATTTGCGCTGGTGGCAATTGCATTAATGGTGGATGGCGTGGCATTGGCCGCGATCGCGTTTCGTCTAGCCTCGTATGGCACTACACCCAATCGAGTCGTTGTTTTAGTTGCAAACCTATTAGTCTTTGGCAATCTGGCTGGAATGCTCGTGCAGTACGTAAGATTCTTTTTGGGGAAAGCGTCGATCGCATCGATCAAAAACTGGATTACAAGCTATCTACCTTTATATGGAATTTGGGCAGCGATCGTGCTATTCACATTTCCATTTCTCTTTGCCTTTAAGTAAGCTATCCCCAAGCTTTTCTTTTCAATTGTTCAAATTCTCTAAGTCAGCTAAGTCCTGTAGTCTTCCTGATGCTTTCTTATTGATCTTCAAGTTCTCTAAGTCAATAAAGTTCACTGTCATTCCATCTATTACAATCTCAAGCTTTGAATTAAAGCAAGTCACAAAATCAACACCATCGGGCGTAGTGATTAGATCAATACGATTAGGGGGATATCCCAACTGAATCACCTGATCAGGGGTGAGAAAATCTTCAGGGGTCATTTCAAGAGAGCCAAAACCAAACTGTTGCAATGTCTGCATAATATTGGTGGCATTGTCTGGTGCCATCTCGATCCAAATATCAATATCTTTTGTGTAGCGAGGATAGCCATGAACCGCTACCGCATAGCCGCCAATCACAAGATAGCGAACCTGATTATCGTTTAATAACTGTATAAACTCTTTGAAATCCTGGTTCAGCATGATATTTCCATTGATGGAACTCTTGGCGGATTTCCTCTAAGGCAGCAAGACGCAAGTGATGAGGCTGATCTCGCCAATAAGCAGTGTCCTGTTTAGCGGATCTCATACTGGTTTTCACAACTTGAATTGAACGGCGAGTATAAGAATGCATCGGCAAAACTTACAGGCTTTCACATAAGTGCATTATAAACCGCAGAGTTAGCCAAAATTGCATCGAACGAAGCCGCGACCCTTAGCGGGTAACTCGAAGCGACCCCTTGCGGGTAACTCGAAGAGATCGCACCCATCAATTCCACAACATCTACGATACAGTTATACTACATGGATATTACAAAACTTATAACCAACGGTGATGAAGCCTTTAGGCATCAAGAATTATGGGCATATTCCGCACCTTCCTGGCTCCCGACTCGGCACAGGAGATCACACCTGCAATCCGGGACAGGCGAAAATTGCGACCAAAAAACTTCGCGATCGGCGTGATCAAGTGATCGTTCAAGAAAAACTAGACGGCTCAAATGTAGGTGTAGCCCTTCTAGATGGCAAGCTGTATCCCTTGATTCGATCGGGCTATGTGGCGAACGCTTCGCCCTATGAGCAGCACCAATATTTTTATCAATGGGTTTGGCTACACGAAGATCGGTTTCGCAGCGTCTTGAAGAATGGAGAACGACTAATCGGAGAATGGCTTTTGCAAGCCCACGGAACGCGCTATCACTTGACTCACGAGCCGTTTGTCGCCTTCGATCTCATGCAGGCAGGTCGGCGGGTTGGCTATGAAGAATTTTGCGATCGCCTCGCCCCTACTTTCACGATTCCCCGATTGATTCATCAAGGAGAAGCCTTCGCGATCGAGCAAGCCCTAACAGCAGTCTCAACCTCCGGACATGGAGCGATCGATCCCGTCGAAGGAGCAATTTGGCGCATCGAACGAGACGGTAAATTCGATTTCTTGTGCAAATTCGTCCGCCACGACAAGCAAGACGGCTGCTACCTCCCAGAAACCTACGGTCAAATCGTCTGGAATGTGGAACCTAAAAGCATTTTGGCGATTAACGCAAATTAATCTAACGTGATATTCGATGAGAGTTTTTCCGCTGCGTTGCTCATGGCTTTTGCCCCCCAACCCCCAATTTTAGGGGACTTTCAGAGAGGAATTCTGGTTCAAAGTCCCTCACTCGTGGGGGATTTAG
>NZ_JBJPHU010000046.1:0-46642 GCF_052939515.1 Phormidesmis sp. 146-33 | reverse complement strand
AACCTTGGGGTTCCCGCCGCTTTGGGGCAATTCATCCCCTGATTCAGCAACGCCCTCCAGCATTAGCAGACGTTGCATTAAGATCCTTCACCTATCGCCCGCGCCATTTCACCGAACACCCGATCGGCTCCGTCGATGTGGGAACGATCGCTTCGCCGTTCAAGATTTTGGTGATCGCGGCTCTCAAATATTCCTGCTGGACGGATTGGGCCGATTCGGGACGGTCATCGACCGCGCCATTGTAGCAGAGAACGCCCTGCTGATTGAGCAAAAACACATGAGGCGTTTTGGTTGCGCCAAAGGTGTGAGCCACTTCTTGAGTCACATCGCGCAGATAAGGAAAATTGATCTCCTGGTCTCTGACAAAAGTTTTCATCTTGTCAAAGCTGTCTTCAGGATATTGATCCGCGTCGTTGGGATTGATGCCAACGATCGTAAAGCCCTGCGCCCGATAGTCCTGTTGAATCTGTTTGAGACGATCGAGATACATCTTTACATAAGGACAGTGATTGCACATAAAGACGACCGCAACCGCCCGATAGTCTTCTAGATAGCGAGCGAGATGATGAACCGTCCCATCTGTTCCAGGAATCTCAAAGTCTGGGGCATAGCTGCCAATCTGAGTGCCGATCGTGTCCATAGTGCTATTCAGGAATTGGGATTCTAGCTTATTAGTGTATCGGCAAGTTCGATCGCTGGAAACCGCAAAATGTTAAGAATCTGTTTCAACACAAAACTTCATAATTCTGTAATCTTAAAGATAGGTTCACTTATCGGTTGCTGTTATGCTGACTTCGCCCCCTGCCACAGATTACAAAACCTGGACGTGGAAAGGATTCCAGATTGCCTATCAAACCCAGGGGACAGAAGGGCCAGCCGTTGTGTTGATTCATGGATTTGGGGCATCGTTCTATCACTGGCGCAAAAATATTCCCGAATTAGCCAAAACTTGTCGCGTCTATGCGATCGATTTAATCGGATTTGGGCGATCGGCGAAACCCATTCCGATCAAGCAAGTCGAGTACACGTTTGAAACCTGGTCGGATCAGATTGCCGATTTTTGTCGCGAAGTGGTGGGCGAATCGGCGTTTTTGATTGGCAACTCGATCGGCTGTATTGTGGTGATGCAGGCAGCGGTTGATCATCCCGATATCGCACGAGGGTTGGCGTTGATCAATTGTTCTCTACGGCTATTGCACGATCGCAAACGAGTCGGACAGCCCTGGATCAAGCGAGTAGGGGCACCTGTGTTGCAAAAAATTCTCAAGCAAAAGTGGGTCGGAGATTTATTTTTCAACCAGTTGGCTCAACCCAAAACCGTTCGTCAGATTTTGCTCAAGGCCTATGCGCGATCGGAAGCCGTCACCGATGAGCTAATCGACCTCTTGATGGGCGCAGCCAAAGACGATGGAGCCGCCGCCGTTTTTGTCGCATTCACGGGCTATTCTCAGGGGCCGTTGCCCGAAGATTTATTCCCAAAACTGCCCTGTCCGACCATCATTCTCTGGGGAGAAAAAGATCCTTGGGAGCCGATCGCTTTGGGCAAAGAATTCGCAAACTATCCGCAGGTCGAGCAATTCATTCCGCTACCTGGAGTCGGTCACTGTCCGCAAGACGAAGCCCCCGAACTGGTCAACCCCATCCTGCAAGACTGGATCGCCAAGCAAACCTGATCTCAAGCTTGATTTAATGCAGATCGATGAACGCTTCGCTTCGCTTTTAGATCCAGGAACGCCCCCTAAATCCCCCAATTTTGGGGGATTTAGGGGGCTGAAGCCGATTGAAACGAAGCGATTCCGGACTTGTGTGTACACGGTAGCCCCAAGGAGAGGGAACCTCTAGCCCTCTTCTCCCCAGGGAGAAAGGTTGGCGAGGGCTTCGCCCCACTTTGTGAGGAGGGCGATCCGAGACTCTACAATTGTCGAAGTTATTTAATTCTTATTCCTAAGTCCTTTAAAACAGTTGCCAGTCGGGGGATTTTAGGCGTTTGAGTTGTTCTAGCCGCACAGTGAAATAGTGGTCGTCTAGTCGGCTGTATTCGTGAGTGTTGGCATGATTAACACTGATTGCCCATCGCCAAATCTGGGCCGCCTGCGTAAACGACTGTAGGGCAGTTATCTCTAACTCCGTCACCGCTTGCACCGACTGATAGCCCGTCAAAAAAGCTTCTCGCACCGTTTTTCCGACCCCTGTACAAAGGGCAACTTGCAGAAATTTAGCGATTTCAAACGCTCGCCAGCCATAGCCACACTGGTCAAAATCAAACAGTGTCACTTGATTGTCATCGGTAAAATGGGCATTGCCACTGTGCGGATCGCCCCAACAAATTCCCCAATAGGGCGGCGCTTGCGGAAAGTCTTGAAGCTGGAGTTTGATGTGAGCGATCGCTTCCTCGACGTACTCTAAGTGCTGCGCTTTGAGAAAGGGAGCAATGATCTTGAGAGAATCGTCCAGTAGATATTTGAGCGTGAGCGGATGGCGATCGGCATCACTGCGAAAATTTTCTGATACAAGATGCAGTTTTGCGACTGTTTCGCCCAGTTTGTGACTCTGAGTTGGATTCAAATCGCCCAAAGGGACTTTTCCAGGTGCGTAGATAAACAAAGAAGCGTAGCGCTTACCTTCGGGGGCAGTGATCTCGATCGCAAGCTGTCCGGTTTTGGTTCTTAGAGGGTGGGCGATCGGAATTCGGTTTTGCTGCAAAAAATCCAATAGTTCCAGTTCAAAATCAATGTCAGATTTAGAGCGCCAGTGGAGATGAGAAATTCTCAGAATATAAGGGCCTGCTTGAGTTTCGACGAGATAGACATCACTGAGTCCTCGATTCCAAAATTGGCAGCGGGTCACTATCCCAATCTCATAGTTGGGCAAAATTCTAGCAATCAGTGCCTCGGTGCTAAGCGTCGAGTAAACGACCGGAAACACGTCGTCAATCAGGCTGCTTGGGGTCTTTGAGATCGAATTTACCCGGCTGTATTCTGCGTTCATTTTTCTGAAAGCACTCCCTCTAAAGGACGCGCTCCTCACAGTTTGGTCGATAGACAAAAACTCATCCGGTCTAGATTAGAACAAGCCGTTTGATCAGATAGTGTTGACTTTGACAATTTGGCGATAGAAAGCTAAAAATTCTTTGCAGGGCTATTTTTCACAAGTTCGACATTCGACATTAGTTCTAGTCCAAAGTTCTAGTCCAAATGTCCACTAATACGCGGCTTGAAGCCGACTCAGCAAATACTCTCCTGACAAAACGGGGGCGTGGCGAGGGGGATTGTCTAAGCTTTGACAGCTAGGGAGACAGGCGATTTCGACCTCATAATCAGGTTGGCAAAAGAATGCGATCGAATAGCGATGAGAAGCTCGATCGCAGGTAGGCATAACGCGATGCTTGGTAGACCGAAATACATCATTGCTCCAGCGCTCCATTAAGTCTCCGGTATTGACCAACAGTGTATCGGGAATGCAAGGGGCAGAAATCCAGTCTCCGTCTGCGGTCTGCACTTCTAAACCACCCATTTGATCTTGAAATAACAAAGTCACCGAGCCATAGTCAGAATGTTCTCCGGCGCGAACTTGTCCTGGTTCCAAAGCTTGCATGGGTGGATAGTGCAACAATCGCAGCACAGATTCTTGATTGACATGACGATCGCTGATAAAGGACTCTGGCAAATTTAACGCTAAAGCAAACGCTCGAAAGACGCGATCGGCGGTTTCTGTACAGGCTTCAAAAAAGTCCAACATCGTCTCTCGAAAGGACACATCCTCAGCCAGCCAGCGATTTTGGGTCAGGGCAGGATTGGCAGAAGTTCGATCTTCTCTGCCCATGTTGAGCGCCTCTTTTGCGTCACCCGGACGATCGGGATTAAGCTGCTCTCGCTGCATGGCAATATAGCCCCGGTTGCTGACTTCATCGTTCCAGGCAAGCTGTTGTTTGGTGGCTAAGGGCAATGAAAAGAATTGTTGACTTTGAGCAAATGTTTTTTCTAATAGGGTTGGGTCAACGCCGTGATTTTTGAGGTAGATAAACCCGATCGTATGACAAGCTCGATAGATTTCTTGAGCGACAGTCTGCTGACCTGCCCGATCACCTTTCACAAAAGGCGCAAAATCAATGACGGGAATTTCTACCGAAGTTAACGTTTGTTTCGTATTCATTACAACCTTTGGAGAAAATACAGAATGATTTAATTGACTGCTACATTGCTTATCAAATAGCGATGGGTTGTGGAGTTTGACCTACCAGCGCCAATCTCTCGCTTGATGTATAAGAAAAGACCCAGTAGAGCCAAGAAAGCAACTCAGAAAGCCGTTTTCTACCCTAGAGAACTCTAATTGAGCGGCAAAATTTCTGCTGTGGCGATCGCGACAAACTGATCACCGCACCTTCATTGACCAAACTACATGAATCTGGGCACACTATGGCAGTTGAGACACCGACCTCTATTTTTAACCCTGCCGTCGATCGCACATTCTTTTTCGACAATGAAGCTCTCCACCGAGAAAAAAGTAACTGCTGGTTTTGGTGCAGCATTATCCTTATTGGGACTGGTGAGTGTTGTGTCTGTGGGGAGTGTCAGCCAGCTTAATCAGAGTTTGACCCAGGTAGCCCAGACGAGCAAAGTCGTAGAATCACTGCAAAGATTGATGTCTAGCCTCAAAGATGCAGAAACCGGACAGCGCGGCTACTTGATCACAGGCAGATCAGACTATCTAGCTCCCTATTACCGAGGCGTAAAAGCCGCACAACAAGAACTAAACGCGCTCCATCAGGCTTCTGCAAATCTCGAACAACAGCAGCGACTAGCGACCCTAAAACCGATCGTCGAGACCCATCTCGCAGAACTTAGTAGCACGATTCAACTCAGGCGATCGCAAAGACTCTCGACAGTCTTACAAAAGGTGCAACCTGACAAAAGTAAAGCAGAAATGGATTTGATCCGATCGCTGCTACAAGAAATGGAAGGCCGCGAACGACAAGTTTTAGAACAGCAAGAAGTACAGGCAAATATCAGAACCCAAACCGTTACCTGGATCATTAGCGGAAGTAGTTTGTTGGCATTCACGATCGTCGTTGCTTCAGCGTTAACGATTCATCGCGATCTCAAGCGTCGTCGCCAGGTTGAAACGGCTCTTCAAGAGAGTGAACTTCGCTTTCAAACCTTTATGAATCACAGCCCATTGTTAGCATTCATCAAAGACGAAATGGGGCGCTATGTCTACACCAATCAGTCTGTAGAACAGCGATTTGATCTTCCACCTAACAGCATTCAGGGAAAAACTGACTTTGATTGGCTCCCTCACGAAACGGCTCAACAAGTGCGCCAAAACGATCGCATTGTATTAACCACTGGGCAGACAACCGAAGCGATCGAAACCGTGAAAAACCCTGACGGCACATCAAACTATTGGCTGTCGTTTAAGTTTCCACTTAGGAGTGCGGGGCGATCGTGGTTGGGTGGAGTGAGCCTCGAAATTACAGAGCGAATTCGGCTAGAACATTCACTATTTCATCAAAAAGAACTGGCGCAGGTGACACTGCAATCGATCGCGGATGCGGTGATTACAACCGATGCCTCTGGTCGGGTAAAGTCGCTCAATCCAGTTGCAGAAGCGCTCACTGGTTGGACGCAGCCAGAGGCCGCAGGCTTGCCGTTAGAGACAGTTTTTCCGATTATTCATGAAACCACTCGTGAGGCGGCCGAGGGGTGTATTCATCAAGTCTTAAAGAACTGTACGGTGGGCGTAGATAATCAAAGGATTCTAATTGCCCGTGATGGTCGAGAGATTGCGATCGCAAATTCGGCGGCTCCAATTCGGGCGAGGAATGGGGCGATTTTTGGGGCGGTGATTGTGTTTCACGATGTTTCTCAGACTCGTCGCCTGACTCAGCAGCTTTGTTGGCAAGCCAGCCACGATGCGCTCACCGGATTGGTCAACCGTCAAGAATTTGAAGACCGTCTCAAGCAAATGGTGCAAAATGCTGAATCGCAGGGTCAACAACATGCACTGTGTTATTTGGATCTCGATCAGTTCAAAATTGTCAATGATACCTGTGGTCATGCGGCGGGGGATGAATTGTTGCAGCAGGTGGCAAATTTGCTCCAGGCTCAGGTGCGCCAAACCGATACGCTGGCTCGATTAGGAAGCGATGAGTTTGGACTGTTGCTGCACCGCTGTCCGCTACCACAAGCTCGAAAGATCGCCGAAACGCTCTGTGAACAAGTGCAGTCTTTGCGATTTCTTTGGCAAGAGAAAGTGTTTACGATCGGGGTCAGTATTGGTCTGGTGATGATCACAGCCGAGACAAAAAATGTCGCTGAAGCTTTGAGTACGGCAGATGCAGCGTGTTATGCGGCTAAGAATCGCGGGCGCAATCGAGTTCAGGTTTATCAGGCAGACGATCGCGAACTGGCTCGACAAAAGGGTGAAATTCGCTGGGTGGCTCGGCTGACGCAGGCTTTAGAAGAAAATCGATTTTGTTTGTATTATCAATCGATCGTGCCTGTCGTCCCGTCTTCTTTTGTCAGTGAGCATTATGAAGTCCTGCTGCGACTGCGAGATGAGGAGGGCAACATTGTGGCTCCAGGAATGTTTATTCCGGCGGCAGAGCGGTATCATCTTATGCACTTTATCGATCGCTGGGTGATCAAGACGTTATTCTCAACTCAAGGGCCGCGCTATCGTAATCTTTGGCAACAGTGTCAACACCAACACCACGCTTGTAATCATCTTTATGCAATCAATCTATCTGGTGCCAGTATTAATGATGATCACTTTATTGATTTCCTGCATGAGCAGTTTAGTATTCATGAAATTCCACCAGAGATGATCTGTTTTGAAATCACAGAGACGTTAGCGATCGCGAATCTAACTAAAGCGGCCCAGTTCATTTGTGATTTAAGAAGTTTAGGCTGCCGTTTTGCGTTAGATGATTTTGGCAGTGGCATGTCTTCTTTTGCCTATTTAAAGAATCTACCGATCGACTATCTCAAAATTGATGGCTGTTTTATTCGTCAGATGATGGACGATCCAATCGATTTAGCAATCGTCCGGGCAATCAAACAAATTGGACAGGTGATGGGCATTCAAACGATCGCTGAGTTTGTAGAAAATGACGAAATTTTGGAGCAGTTGCGATCGCTCGGAGTCAACTACGCTCAGGGATACGGAATTGCGATGCCTCGTCCTTTACCCAATCCCGAACGGCGCAATTCTCACTGTCATTACAACCCTCTAATTGTGGGCTAATGGGAAGCGATCGCGCGACTCCGAACTCAAGTAGAGTTAATGAAGTACGATTAGACGCTGCTCCTATTAAATAATTTTGCCCATGCGTCGGGATTCAATTTTTTATGCTCTGTTTCGTCAATCGCCCAGTTTGCTGTTTGAGTTGCTAGACACGCCTCCTGAGTTGTCTGAGCAATATCGATTTGAGTCGGTCGCTGTCAAAGAGCCAAAATTTGAGATTGACGGCGTGTTTTTACCGCCAATGGCTGAAGCGTCGGGGACAGTTTTCTTTGCTGAAGTACAGATGCAAAAAGATGAGCAATTGTATGAACGGCTGTTTGGTGAATCCTTTTTATATTTTTATCGCAATCGTGATTATTATGCAGATTGGCAGGCGGTGGTGATTTATCCCTCGCGATCAGTGGAGCAGACAAATTCTCAGCCGTATCGAGCGCTTCTAAACAGTGACCAAGTGCATCGGGTATATCTAAACGAGTTGGGTAACGTTGAAGAGTTGCCCTTGGGTGTGGCGGCGATGGTGCTGACGATCGTCGATGAAGTGAATGCACCAGAAATTGCCAGACTGCTAATTGGAAGAGCAAATCAAGAGGCTTCTACAGGAGCAGCGAGACAAAGCATAATAGAGATGATCAGCACGATTATGGTCTACAAATTTACTAATCTGTCACGGCAGGAGATTGATGCGATGTTAGGGACTAAACTTGAAGAAACACGAGTCTACCGAGAAGCACAGGAAGAAAAGGCGATGGCGATCGCTCTCAACCTGCTGCAAAAAAACCTATCGCTGGAGATGATCGCTGAAGCTACTGAACTCAGCATTGAACAACTTCAAAACCTCCAATCTCAGATCAAACGGGATTAGAAAGCGATCTTGTTTTCTACGTCCAAGAAGATTGCTCGATTTTACTAATCTGTTGCGGCAGGAGATTGATGCGATGTTAGGGACTAAACTTGAAGAAACACGAGTCTATCGAGAAGCACAGGAAGAAAAGGCGATGGCGATCGCTCTCAACATGATGCAACACGGTTTTCCAATAGATAAAATTTCACAGTTGACAAAGCTTACGATCGAACAGCTTCAACACTTCCAATCTCAGCAGAACTAGAGAACGACCGGGTTCACCTAAAGAGAAAGAGGTCGATGTAGAAAAGCGGGAACTTCGCTTGTTCTCTATGGAATTGAAAAGTTGAATGTTGACCTGAGTTTATAGGTTAGGCATCATGGCTAAACTCTCGACGTAGAATGGCTTTACTCATTTCAGGAGTGCCGATCGAGACAACTGATTGGGCATCCACCGACCATTTTTGTAGTTCTGCGCTGTGCGCTGAATTTAGGTTAATGTCAATTCGATGGACGCAGCAGTGAGGCGCTTCTAAATCAAAAAATAGGACTGCATATCGTTGTTTTTCGACCATCAACCGCAGCATTTTTTGTCCTTCTGCTGACTTCAAATCGAGAAATACTTTGAGACGGCGCTTGCCATGAGTCGGGTTTGAAATCGCGATCGTCCACATCACCATCGGGTGCGGCGACGGGCAGAAAAAGGGTCGCTGATGAATCTGGTTGTACAGCTTATTGATTTGAATTGACTGAATCTCAGCATGGGGCAACATCACCCACAAAGCAGGCAGCGTTTCTCGCTCGGCCGCAAAAGGGTGAGCAAAGACACTCTTGCTGTACTGTCCACGGTCTGGATAAATCGGAACGCCTGTGACTTTTTCGGGTTGAGTAGAGATCGGTTTGACTTCACGCCAGCGAATCGGTCGATCGTGACTAACCTCTCTCGAATGTCGCTCGACCAGGGGGTTGAGTTCGGTGAGAATCTCGGCGATCGACTGAGGGCGCTGTTCTGGTGATTTCTCTAGACAACTCATGATCAGATTTGTCAGCGCTTTAGGAAAGTCTTTCTTGGGAGCAACTTCTCGAAAGTGACGCGGAGACTGAGAGCAGTGGGCATGATACCAGCTTTGGTGAGAAGGTGACCCGGCTGATAGCGGCAACTGACGAGTCAGCATCTCAAACAGCGTCACACCCAGACTGTAGATATCAGAACGCACGTCAAAGCTTTCACCCGCGAGTTGCTCTGGCGCTGAGTAGGCAGGTGTGCCCATATAGGCGGAGGCAGCTTCGTCTGCTGCAAGCATGGTGGCAATGCCAAAGTCGAGAATTTTAACCAGTTCTTGCCAACTGGGGTCGGGACTGATCAAGATGTTGCCGGGTTTGATGTCTCGATGCACGATCGCGCGTGCTTGTTTACCATCGATCACAATTCCTGTGTGAGCACATTGCAGCCCCAGGCAAATTTGTAGCGCCAATCGCAGAAACCGAGACAGTGAGAGCGCTTCGAGTTGAATCACGCTGCTCAGACTCTCACCAGACAGATACTCCATCACATAAAACGGCACGTCGTAAGCATCAGTTCCGTAGTCTGTGACGCGCACAATATGGTGACTTTTTTGACCCAGTTGAGCGCAGACTTTTGCTTCATTTTCAAAGCGATCGCAGGCTTTTTGGCTGACTAAATGACGTTTCAGTAGTTTGACCGCGACTGGGTTGCCTAACAGCACATCCTTTGCTCGGTAAACACTGCCCATTGCACCTTGACCGATCGCTTCGATTAGTCGATAGCGATTGTTGATCAGTCGTCCGAGGTTGGGGTCTAGGGTCATGGATTGGGGCGATCGTTCCAGGTCGAGAGGTGACAAAAGCTACTCCATTCTGCTAGGTTTTCCAAAAATTTGCAGAAGCTGTTCCCTAACTTCATAAACTCAGGTTGCCCGTCTACCCAAGTCTTTGAACATCGTTGGTTTAATTTGCCTAGTCAACCAGGTTTAGTCTTATTTCAAAAACTCTAGTGAAAGGCTGGACAACGTGGTGTTACAGATGTAGTATACAAATAGTTACCGTAATACAGCCACCAAAGCCTTCCATGATTTGTATCCTCCGATCGTTCTTACGCAATGCTATGTCACGCCTACTCCATCAGGGTTTGGGCGAAACATTAGTGCGGGCGTGTGAGGGAGCAGATTGCTTTAGCGGACACAAATCCACCAGCGAAGGCATTACAGCCGCCAGATGGCTAAATCCGGGTCAATCGATCGACAGCGGGAGGTGCAGGGCAATCCTGACACTGGTCTAGAGAAAAGTACATCTAACTTTCTCCCCCCGCTCCTGATCGTCAGAGGTGGGGATTTTTTTTAGGAGTGAACTTTAATGCAAGCTCAACAGACCGAACAACCACACATACTTCAAAACCAGGTGGTCGTGTTTTCCAAAAACTATCTGCCCCTGGCACGCATCAATATCAAACGAGCGATCGTGCTCCTCGTCACCGGACAAGCCGAATCGCTGGAGTATGGCAGCCCTCGTCAATGGGAAGTGCGATCGCCCAGCGTCGTACTACAAATCTCAGAACACATTCGTCTGACCGGTGGTAACTCCGAGCGGCGCTGGAAAATCCCTCCTGTGGGTCGTCGAGAACTGTTTCGCCGTGACAATCACACCTGCCAATACTGCGGCACAACCAAACATCTCACGATCGATCACGTCATCCCCCGCTCAAAAGGCGGAACCCATACCTGGGACAACGTGGTAGCCGCTTGTGAAAGATGTAACTCAGCTAAGGGTGATCGACTACTACACGAAATCGGCATGGTTCTCAACACTAAGCCCAAATCACCCATTCACCCAGCGATCGCCTTCGCCGAACAATTTTGGAAAGAACAACCCCTGTTGTAAAGGATGGGTTTTCTGAGTAGCGTCTAAGTACAGGACAAAAGCTTGCAAAAACCAAGCAGGAAAGGGTTTCATGAGAATTACCACATTCTTTAACCACGAAACCCTTATGAATCAGGTTACTCTACTTCGAGATGCCTTGCGGCCCCATCTTACTTCTTGGCACGGAGCCAGACTGAGCTTTGTCGCCGCCTTCTTAATGGCTCTGCTGCGGGTCAAAACAATCAACTTGAGTGAACTGGCAACTGCCTTCAGCGGCAAAGCTCAAACGGATTCCCACGACAAACGACTTCAGCGGTTTTTCCGTCACTACGAACTCGATTATGCCGAGATCGCTCAAGCAGTCGTGGCGCTGATGGGCATTCCTGAGCCGTGGGTACTCTCAATCGACCGTACCGAGTGGCAGTTTGGCGATTGTGTCTTCAACATCTTAATGCTGGGAGTCGTCCATGAGGGAGTCGCCTTTCCCCTAGTGTGGACAATGCTCGACAAGCGAGGCAACTCCAACAGCGATGAACGCATGACGTTGTTCAACCAGTTTTTAGAGCGGTTTGGCGACCGAAAAGTTGCCTGCCTGACGGCAGACCGAGAGTTTGTGGGCAAAGACTGGTTTGGCTACCTGCTACGTGACCCGCTCACCCCCTTTCGGATTCGCCTTCGAGAGAATCACATCCTCCATCAAGGGCGCAAAAGTCTCAAAGTCGGGATTGTGTTTGCAGATTTACAAATTGGACAAACTAAAGTTCTGCGCCACAAACGTCGCCTCTGGGGACATTGGCTCTACATTGCGGCTTTGCGATTAGCGGACGGCTCCCTTCTGGTCGTTGCCACTCAAAGCGCTCCCCACTCAGCGATCTCGGATTACGCCAAACGCTGGGGCATTGAAACGCTGTTCGGCATCTTCAAAACTCGTGGGTTTTGTTTAGAGTCAACCCACCTCACCGATTCAAAGCGGTTGAGCAAACTGCTGGCGTTGCTCTCGTTAGCCTTGTGTTGGGTCATCCTCACCGGAGAGTGGTTACAGCAACTCAAACCGCTCAAAGTTAAAAAACATGGACGTAGAGCCAAGAGTATTTTTCGCTATGGTTTGGATCATCTCCGCACTATTGTGTTCAACTTGGAGCAGAAAATGAATGATTTCTTGCAGGTTCTAAGTTTTTTGTCCTGTACTTAGGAGTAGCGTAGTCAGCGAATCCGTCATAGAGAGGGCAATACAGGGATTTCTTCACCCTTGTCCTCTCGCCCTCCAAAAAAAAGTTGTCGTATGCCCTTGACAGTATGTAGTACGTTGTATTATGTTTGTAGTATGAAAGCGAAACACCAGAACACAACACCAAAACACAACACAAAGGAGCTAATCCGATGACCACTCGCTCCCTTCTACTAACTAGCAACTTCTCAAAGCCCTGGGAACTACTGCAAACACATTCCCTGCAACGCTTTGAGAGACACCACTCAATCAGGGAAGCAATTCTTCTTACGCTATCCAACAGCCTGAAGTACGCCAGCTAATAGCGATCGAACACGACTTTCTCTAATTCCGGCTGACACCAGCAAACCTGAACCATGAAAACTAAATAGAGACCACCTTGGGAATGTAGCTTAGTCTGGCTCAAAGCAGCGGTTTGTCGAACCGAAGATCGTGGGTTCAAATCCCATCATTCCCGTGTAGCCTTGTGGACGACTAGAAAAGTCGCTGTGCCGCTCAAGTACAGAGAAGCGGGTGCAACTCCCGTCGAGGCTCCCAAATGAGGATGTAGCTCAGATGGACAGAGTACTTGTTTCCGAGACAAGTTGCCACAGGTTCGACTCCTGTCATCCTCGCTGATGGGGACGTGAATGGTATTCGACTGCTCCGAAACCAACAAACGGACGGTTGCAGAATTGGGGTTCGATTCCCCACGTCTCCACCAATCCAGGTTTGCATCTCCAGGTTGCCAAATGGGAAGGCGTTGGTCTGCAAAACCAATTATTCGTGAGTTCGATTCTCACCCTGGAGTCCAACGATCGCAGTGTTGCTTAATTGGTAAAGCCCCAAGTTCATATCTTGGTGATTGTGGGTTCGACTCCCACCGCTGCGACCAAATGCAGAGATAGTGTAACGGCAGCACAAGGGTCTCCAAAGCCTTTTGTCCGGGTTCAAATCCTGGTCTCTGCGTTCTACGGTGTGCCTTAGTCTAAGAAGCTTACAAACTGGTAAAAACTGATTTGCCTATTAGTCTGATTGGTTTGTGTCTTACAGTCTGCTTGCAGGTTAAGACGACTTCTGAAACTTACACATCGTAGAAATCTCGAAGTAGAAATCTCGAAGTAGAAATCTTGAAGTAGAAAACTCAAATCCTGGTGCCGTAGGCAAATTGGTAAAGCCACAGAACTTTCAATTCTGCGTTTGCGGGTTCGACTCCCGTCGGCACTGCCTGGGTAGGTATGCAAATGGCTGAAGCAGACCGACTGTAAATCGATCGTCTATGACCGTTGGGGGTTCGAGTCCCTCCCTACCCACCTGACAAGTTCCATCAAGAACAAAGTGAGAATCCCTCATCCCTTCCTTGACACATCAATTATGGAGAGTAACCCTATTAGGCAATAGGCGCTGTTTGCTAAACAGATGGAGTTTACTACTTGTGGTTCGAGTCCACTGCTCTCCGCCTGATGAGAACGTAGTGTAACTGGATAAACATCTCGGTCTACGAAACCGAAGATTGAAGGTTCAAGTCCTTCCGTTCTCGCCAATTTGGGAATGTAGCTGAGTTGGTTTTAGCACCAGGTTGAAGCCCTGGAGACGCGGGTTCGAGTCCTGCCGTTCCCATCCCATCTGGGAAATTGTATTGCCCCATAGCTCAATGGCGGAGCTGGCGGCTGTTAACCGCACGGTTGTAGGTTCGACTCCTACTGGGGCAGCCATTCATTGCCGAGTAGACGAATTGGTAGAGTCATCCGTCTCTGAAACGGAGGTTTGTAGGTTCAAATCCTACCTCGGCAGCCAAACATTGGGAAGTACGCAAATAGGCAAAGCGACTTGACTTTGAATCAAGTGTTTGAAGGTTCGATTCCTTCCTTCCCAGTCAGGGGGCGTGAGATGTAACTGGGTCACAATCTCTATCCTCCTGTTTCATGCTTCTGTAGCCCAACTGGTAGAGGCGGCTGTCTCAAAAACAGTCTGTGTGCGGGTTCGACTCCCGCCAGAAGTACCAATCATGCTGCTGTAGCCCAATTGGAAGAGGCACTGGTTTTAGAAATCAGGGGTTGTGGGTTCAAGTCCCATCAGCAGTACCAAGTTAGTTCGTGATTGTGATTTTTAATTTGAGGTTCAAAACAACCCCGAACGGTAAATCAGCAATCACGAGTGATGAGATATCGGGATGTAGCTCAGTTTGGTTTAGAGTTGCCGCTTTGGAAGCGGAAGGTCGTGGGTTCAAATCCTACCATCCCGACCATTTGCCCTTGTGATGCAATTGGAAGACATGCCGTGGTCAGAACGCGGTTTTTGTGAGTTCAAATCTCACCGAGGGCACTGATGCTCCTGTGGCGAAAGGGAAGACGCACTAGACCGAGGATCTAGTTTTTTGTGGGTTCGATTCCCACCAGGAGTACCAAGCACCGAAGGCGGAAGTGGTCTACGCGCACGCCCGATAAGCGTGTTATTAGCAGGTTCGAGTCCTGCTCGGTGTACCAATTAAAAAAGGGATGAGGGATGAGGGATGAGGGATGAGGGATGAGGGATGAGGGATGAAAGCTTCGGATTAAGTTTTAGTTGGTCACTCATTCTTTTGTTTGGGTCGTTGGCAGAGCGGATATGCGGCCGCCTTTTAAGCGGAAAGATCCAGGTTCAACCCCTGGGCGACCCACCAACTTTAGCGTCTGGTTGAGCGATCGATTTGATTGGTTAGTCGATCGCTGCATTCTACCTCCATAGCAGTTCTAAATCAGTTGTGAGACTCTTGAAATAACGAGTTCTTAGCGATGAGTTCTTAGCCATCCGCTAACGACTGACCACTAACGACTAACTACCAACTTCTCACAACTCAAATAAGACAGCGATAGTTGAGCGATCGCAAATGGGCTATTAGCTCAGTGGTAGAGCAGCCGCCTCTTAAGCGGAAGTGTGTAGGTTCGAGTCCTACATAGCCCACCAAGCCCCTGTGACGCAATCGGTAGACGTGTCCGGCTTAAACCTGGAATCTTTGCGAGTTCGACTCTCGCCAGGGGCACTGCGGGGATGGAGCAACAGTGGCTCGGCAGTCTCATAAGCTGCAAATCAGTGAGTGCAATTCTCACCTCCGCGTCCAAATGCAGGTGTGATGTAATGGGCAACATGAGGCTTTCGTACAGCCTTTTTGCAGGTTCAAGTCCTGTCACCTGCTCCAGATTTCTACTTTCAACATCAAATATCAAACATCAAACATCAAACAATGCAGACGTGGTGTAACTGGCAACACAGGGGCTTGGTACGCTCCCGATGTGGGTTCGATTCCCGTCGTCTGATCCAAAGAATGCTGATGTGGCTCAATGGGTAGAGCGCCTGACTTGTAATCAGGGGGTTGTAGGTTCAAATCCTATCATCAGCTCCAAAATGTGGACATAGTGTAGTGGCAGCATGAGAGGCTTCCAATCGGGAGCATCCCAATTGTGTAGCACAGTCTTTCTGCCCTCACCCTCACCTTTCCCCCAGGAGAGGAAATAAGAAATCTGGCTCCCTTCTCGCCAGCTACCGTGTACACACAAGTCCGGAGTCGCTTCGTTTCAATCGGCTTCAGCCCCCTAAATCCCCCATTCTGGGGGACTTTGACAAAGGAAAGATTTCCAAAGTTCAAAGCCATGACGACAGCTCAAAGTCCCCCAAATTTGGGGGATTTAGGGGGCGAAGGTCTCGGCAATGACGGATCAATCAACTTGTGTGTACACGATAGCTTCTCCCTGGGGAGAAGAGCCTACGGTGTATACACAAGTCTATACTCACTTCGTTCTAGTCGGCTTCAGCCCCATAAATCCCCCATTCTGGGGGACTTTAAGCAAAAAAAACTTCCAGAGTTTAGAACCCTGATCAGTGTTCAAAGTCCCCCAAATTTGGGGGATTTAGGGGGCGAAGGATTACGGCAAGTACAGATCAATCGACTTATGTATACACGGTAGGGGAGAAGGGCTGGGGATGAGGGCTGTCCATACCAATACAAAACCAATGTATAAAACCAATGTGCGAATGTGGTGCAAGCGGCAGCATCAGAGTATGCCAATCTCTAGACGCGAGTTCGAGTCTCGCCATTCGCTTTTGGAGTCCTGTAGCTCAATGGTGGAGCGTCTGTCTTACAAACAGATCTTACAAACAGAGGGTTGCGGGTTCAAATCCTGCCAGGACCACCAAACTGTGGGAGTGTCGCCTAATGGAAGGGCATCGATCTTCTAAATCGATCTGTGTAGGTTCGACTCCTACCACTCCTGCCAACCCTGAATAACCAATCACCAAACTTGGGTCTGTAGCTTAACTGGGAAAGCGTCTGCCTTGCAAGCAGGAAGATGTCGGTTCAAATCCGACCAGAATCCACTGTGACTGAACCCGAAGTGGTGGAGGGGCTGATCTGTGAAATCAGTGTTAGCGAGTTCGACTCTCGTCAGTCACCCCAATTAGTTTTGGGAATCTGGAAGGTGCCGCTGAATGGACGGCAACTGGTCTTGAAAACCAGGGTAAGGTTGCACTTAGGGGTTCGATTCCTCCACCTTCCTCTTAGACATTGGACAGTAGGCGTTGGATATTAGTACGTTGAATGTTAGACGTTAGATATTCGGTTTAATGTCCAGCGTTCAAGGGCTAGTGTCTAATATCCTTGACTAACTTACAGTCGATCGCTTCCCTTAACTTTAGTGACAAGCCCCAAACGCTGTAGCCCTCGGATGGTTAACCACACAAGATCAAGTTCCCACCATTGATAGCCATAGCGGGCCGAAGATTGACAGGCATGGTGATTGTTGTGCCAGCCTTCGCCAAAAGTGAGTAGAGCAACCCACCAGCAGTTTGTTGAGCGATCGCGGGTGTTGTGACTCCGATAGCCAAACTTGTGACAGACACTATTCACAAAACAAGTACTATGAAATCCGATAAACAATCGTACGAAAATCCCCCAGACGACAAAGGGCAGCCCGCCTAGTAGATAGAGCAAGACACCTAATGCGAGTTGCAGCGTAATGTAGTGCTGATGGCAAAACCGATAAACCCGGTCGTGGGCGATATCTTGAGTTAATCGAGGTAGTTCGGGTTGTAGGGGAACGGTGTGCATTAGCCAACTCACATGGCTCCACCACAGTCCTTTTGTAGAATCGTGTGGATCAAGGGGCTGATCAACATACAAATGATGAGCGCGATGGTAGCCAACCCATCCCAACACTGCGCCCTGACCTGCCAATGTGCCACAGACAATCAGGGAATATTCTAACCATTTAGGAACTTGAAAACTGCGGTGAGTTGCCAGGCGATGAAAGCCCATCGAAATGCCCAGCCCGATCGTAATCGTGTGCAACAATAGCGCAACTCCAACCGCATTCCAGCTAAAGGTGCCAGGGACGAATACGAGTAGGGTTAGCAGGTGTAATGCGATCGTGGGTAAAATCACTTCTAACCGGGGACGGGGCAAACTAAAAACGGAAATGGTCATGAGAAACCTTGGTAATCGTAAATTCTGGACAGGGTGAAAAATCTGCTTGTAGCATTCTCGGTGTCATCGCGAGCGTTTGCAGCAGGACTATGAGAGAAATAGCGGTTGTGAATGTGCAAAAATGATTGAGTTAAATAAGCTTTCTAGAACAGTCGAAAATCACGATTGGGAACACAATCTTTGGCATCGTATTCAGGCAAGCACGCAGCACTAAAACTTTGCAGTAATGCAAGCGAGTACCGATGATGAATAACTTTGTGAATGATGTAATTGCGATCGCTCTGTCGTGATAGCGAATCCCTTCTCAGAAATGCTGGCAACCTTGGATTAAGCGCTTGACTCCCTCGATCGCTCCCCAGATTGACCCCTCAAAATACTCAAAAACAAGTCCTCTATACCTCGCAGATTTTAGGTTAACGATCGGCAAACATCCCCACTCAGAAGCGATCGTTGGCTTCATTACCGTTATGGGACACCGGAGTTGCACCTGATCCCGTTATCTTCTAGGGGCTATTCTCCAGTAGAGCCGACAAAACGCCCTCAGTATATCATCAGTTAAGAAAATGACAACTGGAGAGCCAACCCGTTTGATTCAGATCCTTGAGGATGGCTTTAAAGTTCTAGCGTGTGTTGTGCAGCGACTCTTTAAGCCTTTCCGTCACTTGATCGACCCAGGGACAGGGGTGGGACTTTCAATCGGTCAGGTGATCACAAAAAAGTAGGATAGAGTCTTGTCCTGCAACTCTAACCGTCGATCGACCCCCTGAATTTTTGATTGAAATCCCAACTCGTTAAAAAGCGATCGCGCCTGTCAAACGATCAGTTCAGACAGATTGCTTACTCATTCTCTGGATTGACTTGAGGCAGACCCATGCTGTAGTTCAACACGCGGCTGTTGAGATTGTAGGCAACCTCGCCCTTGTTGAGCAGCGATCGTACAAAATGCTCTAGATCTGACCCGATGCGTCGCAGATTATACTCTGACAGAGGCGTGCTGCCGCAGGCTTCGACCAGTTCGTCAAACTTGCGGTAAACCTTTTGCAGCGCATCATCATTCCAGGCCAACTCATTATCGGGGTCAACATCCAGCGTCAAAACCTTTTCACTGGGCACCAACTCATTATTCTGGATTTCGGCAGTAAAAATATGAATGTGGCGGGTTGTGGACTTTAGAAGTGTCATAAGGTAAATCCGGCTGAACGCGATAAACAAACACCACTGTTATTGTAAATGGAGTTTAAGCCAAAGATTCTAGACACTTTGATCACAAAGCATTGAAGTTCTGAATGCTACAAATTGAGAAGATTAGCGTCTAATGTTGAATATCTTTTCAATTTCAGCCCCCACTCCCCATGTCAAAAGTCCTGAAAATCCTCTTTGTCCGCCACGCCCAATCTGTCGGTAATCAGCAAAAACGAATGCAGGGACACGGAGATTTTGAGTTGTCCAACATTGGTCGCACCCAATCTGAGAAGCTTGCCCAATATCTGCTGGCTGAGTCGTGGCGACCGTCTCACGTTTATAGTAGTCCGCTCAAACGCGCGGCCCAGACGACTGAAATTTTGTTGTCCTATTTTCAAACGGCTCCCTTGCCCGCGACCGTCAGCGACATGATCGATTCGGGGGTCGATTCTCCTTCGGATGAGCCAGAAAGCGGAGGAAAAGCGATCGCCCTCGAATACGCCGAAGAACTCAAAGAATTTCAAAACGGCATCTTTAAAGGTCTCACCTGGTCAGAAGCCCGCCACCAATATCCCGACCTCTGCCGCACGCTTGAGGCTTCGCCCGACTGGATTCAAATTCCCAAAGCCGAATCGCTTCAAGATGCCCGGACTCGTTCTCACGCCTTTATTACCCGCCTGCTCGATCGCCACGTTGACGGAGATCAGGTCTGGGTCGTCAGCCACAGTTGGATTTTGCAGCATTTGATTGCCGAGTTGATGGGCTGCGATCGTTCCTGGCGACTGAGGGCGAGAAATACTGCCGTGTTTGAATTTTGGATCGACCGATCGCGCTGGCACCAGACTAACCAAAACCGCTTAAATACTGACCTCTGGCAAATTCGCCGCTTTAACGACTGTCGCCATCTCAACTGGGCAGGGGGTGGAGAGTAGGAGGGAGGAGGGAGGAGGGAGGAGAGAGGAGATTGGGGCATAGAATTCGTGCCCAAAAGATGCGAATCTGGAGTTTTTTAATTCGCGACGGGATATTTTTTGCTCGTAATGGTGGTTTGAACGGCTAGGCAAAAAGTTTTGTTGGTCAAGTCTTTGGTCGTTTAATGGCTCGATCGCGCTCCATTTCCCATCACCTGATATCATGGCAACTGAACAAGGCTACAGGGTTCATTCTCTACCAAATTATGAGCATGACGGTGAATCCGCTTAACGATATCTACAAGCAGGCACATCAAGGCAGCGTTGCGGCGATTATCCAGGTTCTCAACGATAAGTTGTCTGACTCTGGGGTGAGAACTCGTGCGATTTTTGCCAACGGCGTTTTACAACTGCTGTGTGAAGCCCCCACCGAGGAGCAGCTAGAGCAAACCATGCTCACCGATCGCGTCCGCAAAATTTTGGAATCGATCTCGCCGCGCAATATTCGTCGGGTCAATATTAATAGTCGCATCGTTCGAGAACAGCAGCTTCTCTGGCTCGAAGAAATCAATCGCGATCCCGATGGGCAGCTTCTCTGGTCAAAAGAAATTTCTCTGGCGCGTCAAAGTCTTTTCAAACGGTTTCGAGAAGACCTGAAAGAACGGTCAGCCAACAGTTACGACCTCTCTAATCTGCCTAAATCGATCTCTCCTCAAGTCGTCCGCGAACAGAGACAGTTCACTAGGGGCATCGTGGGAGGATTGGCGCTGAGTCTGGGGCTGCTGGGAATCGGGTGGGGAGTCTATGCGTGGCAAAATGGTCGATCGGTCGCCGAATCTCAACCCGCTGCCCCAGCTAATCCCATCGCGCCCGTCCCAAATGCCGAATCTCAACCCATTGCTTCACCCAGCCCGGTAGCGCCCGTCCCAAAAGTCGATCAACCGACTGTCACATCCAACTCAGTAGCGCCTGTGACCAAGAACGTCGCCCCCGTCCCTGCAAAGACTGCCCCAACTACCCCAACACCTGCTCAAGATCCCTTTGCTGCTGCCGTCCGCCTCGCAGAAAAAGCCGCCCAAACGGGACAGACCGCCCAAACGCCTGCTCAGTGGTTAGAACTCTCCAACACCTGGGGCAAAGCCTCTGACCTGATGAGTGCCGTCCCGACTAGCGACAAACGATATGTGATCGCTCAAGACCGCAGAATGCTCTACCGCAGATACCAGGAGTCGGCTTTGCAGAGAACCAGATAGCGATCGGGTCGGGGATCGAATCAACCTGGCTTTTCTGGCGTTGCTGAATCAGGGGATGAACTGCCCCAAAGCGGCGGGAACCCCAAAGTTCAAAGTCCCCCAGAATGGGGGATTTAGGGGGCGAATCCCTCAATAACGAAGTGAAGAAACTCCACCGAGTTCACGTTGACTTCACAGCGGTTTGGGTAAGATTTCGCTGACGATTTCGTAGTCGTTGACGATCGGCGCACCCGAAAACAATGGAGCCATCTTCTTGAGAATTGCTTTTTGAGCGTCGTTGTCGTTGGCTTGCATCATCTCTTCAGTCTCCCAAAGAATGATCGAAATGCCGCGATCGGTGCCTTTTTCACGAAGCAGATAAGCGCCCTCAAACCCTTGCGCGTAAGTGGAAACTGCCTCCTGATAAAGCTGTTGCGCCTCCTCAAACTTGCCGAGCTTAAACTCACCAATGGCAACCTGGGCACACTTATGAATCAAAAAATCCTGAAAATCTGACATAAAATCTTCCTGTCTCTAAGCCGAGTCGATCGCGGGGGGTTGCTTCTATTAAACGCTCTTGATGGAACGCTGAGACTTGACCCCACCGCAAATAGACATATTTCTTAAACCAATGCTTAAACTAGCGTCAGTTCGATAAACGTTTTGGCGCTTCATTGTCTGGCATCTCCCCTCAACTTCTGAAGGGCGTTAAGACAAAAGTTCCGGTGCAAAGTCTTCCACGGGTGGAGGATCTAGGAAGCAACCCGATGGAACTGCCGACAGCCTCTCTAACTAACCTGTCTAACTGATGTTGAACCGGGCGATCGGGAACTCCCAAGAAACACCAATTGTCATTTGCCATTAGCTACAGATCAGGGTTTCAGTGCTATCGTCTATTGCTGATATTGCAATCGGTTCGCAACCATCTCGCTAAAATACAAACCTGTTCACTTCTACTCACACAACTCCTCACACAAAGTTATGGCACGTCAGGGCACTCAAACTCGATCGTTTCTTTCTTTCTTTAGGCTTATCACCTCGGCGCGACTCGGATTGGCCGCCCTGCTCTGGGTGAGTGGCAGCTTGGCGGTCTTGTCTCAGACTCCTTCTGCTCCCAGTGTCGTCGTCCCCACCGAAGCGCCCGCCCCCATCCCGACACAACCCCCCGTTCCGATCGAAACTCCACCTTCTACAACCCCCACCCCGATCGAAACTCCGCCCTCGATCGACCCTGCCCCGGTGCAAACGCTTCCTTCGACCACACCTGGCACAACTCAACCGGGAGTCTCTTCGCTAACCCTTTTTGTCAATCCCGCTTCGGGGAGCGATAGTGCTGACGCAGGTAAAGTCGCCACCACGCCTTATCGAACGATCGCTTATGCCCTTCAGCAGGCGGTTTCTGGCACGACGATTCAACTGGCTCCCGGTACTTATAGTGCAGAAACAGGCGAAGCCTTTCCGGTGCGGATGAAGCCAGGAGTCATCTTGCGAGGCGACGAAGCAGGCAAAGGGCAGAGCATCCAAATCACCGGAAGCGGCTCCTACACTAGCAAAACCTTTGCATCGCAGCTTGTGACCGTTTTGGCCGCATCGGGTAGCGAAATTCGGGGCGTGACGGTGACCAATCCGGCTTCCCGCGGCTCCGGAGTTTGGGTCGAGGATGTGAATCCGATCATCGCCAACAGCACCTTTACCAACAGCGGACGAGAAGGCGTGTTTGTCACAGGCAGCAGTGCGCCCAGTATTACCGACAACCTGTTTACCAAAAATGGCGGCAACGGCATCTCAGTCGCCCGATCGGCACGAGGCGAAATCAAGGGCAACACCTTCTTGAATACCGGATTTGGACTGGCGATCGGCGGCACATCTACCCCCATTGTCGAAAACAATCAAATCAGTCAAAACCAGGCCGGCGTTTATATTAACGACAATGCCCGTCCCGTGCTGCGAAACAACGTCATCACAGACAACTTGGGCGATGGCATCGTAGCCACGATCCGCGCACAGCCCGATCTCGGCAGCGAAGAAACCGCCGGAAACAACACCATCCGCAACAACAAAGGCTTTGATCTCAACAACTCAACCGGAAGTAACGTTTTGGTAGCGATCGGCAACAACATCGACCCCAAGCGCATCTCTGGCAAAGTTACCTTCGTCGCCAGTACCGGAAACGTTGCTTTTCAGGACATTCAAGGTCATTGGGCGCAAGCTTACATTCAGGCTCTCGCAGCGAGAAATGTGATCACGGGCTTCCCAGATGGCACCTTCAAACCGAGCGATCCGGTGACTCGCGCTCAGTTTGCCACCATTATTGCTAAAGCCTTTACCCCGGCTCCTCGTCGGGCGGCAACTAATTTTTCAGACGTTGCCAAAAGCTTTTGGGGATTTGGTGCAATCCAGACGGCTTCTCAGAGTGGATTTATGGCGGGCTATCCCGGTGGTACTTTTAGCCCAGAGCAGAAGATTCCACGGGTGCAGGTGTTGGTGGCGATCGCCAATGGCTTAGAGTTTGGGGCAGGGGATGTTTCGGTTTTGTCTAAGTTTGCAGATGCGACGGCGATTCCTTCTTACGCAAGTACGGCTGTAGCGGCGGCGCTGTCTCGTCAAGTGGTTGTCAACTACCCGACGGTGGGCCAGTTGAGTCCCAATCGTGAGGCAACCAGGGCCGAGGTGGCCGCATTTGTCTATCAGGCGTTGGTGAATGCAGGTAAGGCGCAGGCGATTCCGTCGCCGTACATTGTGCTGAGTCCTTAAACAGAGAACTGAGAGCCAATCTTCCTGACTAGGATTTGCGGCTCTCTAAGCGAAACAGCCACACCATCAGAGCGACCACGCCGATTTGTAGGGCCAGGTTAGGAAGGGCAGCTTCTATGTCTCGACCCGCCAAAAGCTGTGCCAAAAACACAAAGGCTCCGATCGCTCCCGATGCGCCAAAAGTGCCATAGATAAACTTTCTCAGCCCTCGATAAGGCGCTCTGGACTCTGCCATGAGAAAAGCGTACTTTTCGGGGTCGGTTTGTTTGAGGGTGGGACGTTTGGGCTTTGGGTCTGGCATGGGTCTGCAAAAAGGGTGATTCGATCGTGACATGAGTTGGGATAATTTGTCACACTTCAAAATTTGGATGGCACACGTACCCAGAGACTGCTATACTGGCTAATCGTATTGCCGATGTGGCTCAGTGGTAGAGCAATCGATTCGTAATCGATAGGTCGCGAGTTCAAATCTCGCCATCGGCTTTCTAACAAAACTGTACGTTTGCTGTACATTCGCACACTGCGCGATGTGCAACTTAAAATTCATGCGAATCCACGTCTTTTTGAGGGAGATAGGAGGATCTCACGTCAGACTGTTTGCGCGGTGATTCTCTCAACCCGTCTTAAAAAGGGGAACTTCAAAAAGTCGCGTATGGCGTTAGTTAAGATTCGGGCAGTTCACCAAAGCGATCGCGATAGCGAGCAAGTTCGGCGGCAAGATCTTCGGCGCGCTGGCGTTCTTGAGTGGCTTGGGTTTTTGCGGCTTCGAGAGCAGCGGCTAACTCATCGGGAATCAGCAGTTTTTCGCCCTTGTCTAAGCGGTAAAAGCCGATCAAGCTGCCTTCTAGGGTAAATCAAAGCTGTAAAGGCTGACTCTGGCCGTCAGTAATGAGTTCGTAAGTCTCTCTCCGTAGTCGATAGCCGCGCAGCTTTTCGGGAATCCATTCTCCTCTAGGGTCAAACTGCCAATATTCTTGAACCCCTAACTGCTCGTACAGTGTCTTCTTAAAGCCTTCATCTTGGTTGTCGCGTCCGCCAGGTTCTACGTCAAAAATGACCATCACATCTGGAGCAGTCCGCAGTTTTGGAAAGCCTTGTAGTGCATGTGATCTAGTTTATCGTACGATCGCGCCTGAAGGGTTGACGGCTCTCTGTGGTCGCCTGCGGATAGGCTGGAATATTGTTCTCGGCAGCGGCGACGCAATTGAAGATTCCTAGCGGTAATGCTTGAGGTTCCCTGTTTAACGATCGCCATAGCTAACCGGAATCGAGATGATAACCTCTGTGCCTTGACCCACCTCAGATTTAACCTTTAAGCAGCCATTGTGTTTCTCAACGATCGCATAGCAAACGGATAGCCCCAGTCCGGTGCCTTTACCGACAGGCTTAGTTGTGAAAAAGGGATCAAACACACGCTGTTGCACTTTTTCTGACATACCGCTTCCGTTGTCCGCAATCCAAATCGTCACGGTAGAGTGCTCTGCTGCTGTGCGAATGCGAATCGTGGGAGGTGATTGAGACTTGATTGCCGACTGAGCACTATCGCATTGCCGCTTGTCTTCTAGTGCGTCGATCGCATTGCTGAGAATGTTCATGAACACCTGATTAACTTGGCTGGCATAGCAAGTCACTTCTGGCAATTGCCCATAGTCCTTGGTCACGATGATTTCCAAACGACTTGCCCTCACCTGCAATCGATGCTGCAACATCAAAAGCGTACTATCAATTCCCTCATGAAGATTGACGGGTTTCATCTCGGCTTCGTCCAGGCGGGAGAAGTTTCGTAGAGAAAGGACAATCTGACGAATCCGGTCAGATCCTAATCTAATCGAGCTAACCAGCTTGTGAACGTCCTTTTGTAGAAAATGCAGGTTTGTCTCTTCAAGTTTGTTTTGAATCTGAGGAACCGCTTGAGGATAGTAGGTTTGGTAGAGCGCAATCAGGTCAAACAACTCCTGGAAGTAGGTCTCAGCATAGATGATGTTGCCGTGGATAAAGCTAACTGGGTTATTGATTTCGTGAGCAACCCCCGCAACCATCTGCCCCAGTGACGACATTTTCTCAGTTTGAATCAGTTGAGCCTGAGTCTGTTGTAGTTGTGCCAGCGCTTCTGAGAGATGTTGATTTTTTTCATGTAGCTCTTGAGTGCGCTGTTCTACTTTCTGCTCCAGGGTGTTGTAGAGCATTGAATTTTGCAACGAGATCGCACCCTGAGCTATCAAAAGCTGTAGTACCTTGAGGCGATCGCGAGTAAATACCCCGGAAGTTAAATAATTCTCTAGATACACCAGTCCGATCACCTCCCCTCGACTGTGAACAGGCGTACACAATACACTTTTGGGCTGCCGTCCTAGAATATAAGGATCGCTTGAGAAGGGCAGCTCGGTGCGGGCATCATCGATCACGATCGTTTCGGAAGTACGAGCCACATAGTTCAAGATAGACTGCGGCATGACCTGGCTAGAGTCAAGTGGGACTGATTGCACCGTTGGTTTAACCGCATCGCTAGACTGAGCCGCAACCACCCATCGCTGATCCTGCCGTAACAGCAATACACTCCTTTGGGCACCCGCATTCTCAATAACGACCTGCATTAAGCGATCGAGCATTTGGTCGAGTTGAATTTCGCTAGACAGGGCTTGAGACGCTTTGATCACCGCAGTCAAGTCTAGAACTTTGGAACCCTCCAGGCTACTGTTTAAGCTAGAACTAGCGGAAGTAGAGGAAGTCACTCTTTGAGACAGCGATATCTCTTCGGATTGCAGCGTGAGTAAGGTTGGATAGTCTTGCTCTAGGCGGGTTACTTTTGCTTTTGCGCCCCAACGAATATAGGCATAGTAAGCATCCGTCAGGTAAACTTGAGCGATTTTAGGTTTGCCCCAACCTAGATAAAACTTGCCCGCGAGTTCACAAGCCAGAGCTTCTTCTTGCTGATATTGGTGGGTGATGGCTCCTGCGATCGCGTGATCGTAATGCTCGATGGCGCTGGCAGATTGTCCCAAAACACGACAGTGTTCTGCGGCGACTAGATGAAACTTGTGTAGAAAATTGGTAGGCGTGTCTGCCCATTGCTGCATTCTCTTTTGATTGTGCTGTACTTTCTCCAGGATTGTCGTTTGTTCTGCTTCTGAAGCGATCGCATACAGTGCCAATCTTGCTAGTGAATCATAGAAGTAAAATACTGGAATAAAATATAAGCCTGAAACTCCATCAATGTAATGCTCTGCCAGGTTTGCGGAGTCAACGGCTTGCTGTAGGTCGCCAAATAGATAGCTGAGAATTAGTTTGTTAAGATAGACCTGATAGAGCGCATATCGATCGTCTGCTTGTCGATGCAGTGGTAGTAGTCTCTCTTCGTCATACGCCGCACCAGACAGCACGATCGGGTTCTCAGTAGACCCTAATAGATTTAAGACGGTTTGCTGATAAATCTGGTGATAGGTCAGTGAGTTAATCTGATTGATTTGAGTCAGGGCATCCTGATAGATAGTAAACTGTTCTGCGAGTTGGTTTAGCTCCCATCCGCTAAAGTAGGCGTACTCATTGCGGTGTAGAATGCAGTAGGAGGCATATTCCAAATCTCCTGTCTCTAAGCCACTGTGATAGCCTTCTTTAAGCGGTTGTAGTGATGCAGTTAAGGGCTGTTGCCAGTGGGTCGTCATGCTGTAGACGATCGTAAAGATTTTTGCCTTCAGGCTTTTAGCGTCAAGCTGCTCTAGTAGACGAATCGCTAACTGTCCAAAGTGGTAGCCTGTTTTAGGATTGCCAGTGGTGGATAGTAGAAGCCCATAGTTGGCGTAAGCAAACGCAGACCAGGATGAATTTCCGTACTTCAAAGAGAGATTGACTTGCTCACAGATCACCAAAGGCAGCAGCATTGGAGCACAGACAAACGTAATAGAAATCAGGGTAGACAGAATTCGCATTGCTGCCAATTTTTCGGGTAGTTGCACCAATGGGAGATGAATCAGGTCATCAACGGCTCGATCGACAAGGCGAGTTTGAATCTGTTGCAGGGCGAAGTCAATATCCGATGAGGTTGGAGTTTTAGGAAGATCAATGTCTAGCAGGCTCAGAACTGATAAAGCGAGTTTTAGTGCTTCTGACAATCGGTTTTGAGCAATGTTTGCTTGAATCTTGACTTCATAGACTTGAATGCGATCGCACAGGGTTTTAGCGTGCTGTAGTACCTGTTCTGTGAGGTAGTCCATTTGTTTGAGATCACCATTGAGATAGGCAGACTCGACTGCTTGTGAGTACAGCATTAAGGTGAGATCGTAGTCTTGCTCCCAGGTGTCGATCGACAATAAGGCTCTTCCAGCCTCAAAGTAGCTAAAGGCAGCACTGTACGCTGCGGAGGCAACTGCTTTTCGCCCTGCTTGTAGGTTGAGTTGTGCTAAGTTTTTGCGCTCGATCGCGTCACCCAGCAAAGTAGCTCCTAAGTTAAGCTGATTGACAATCTCAAACAGTTTTTCGTCGCGGTTTCCTTCGGTAAGCAACCGTTGACCAATCCGCAGGTGAGTAGCTTGTTTTTGATCGTCAGGAATCAGTAAGTAGGCGGCCTGTTGAACGCGATCGTGGAAGAATTTGTAGCTCGGTGACGGACAGGGTGCCTGATCACTCAACTGCCACAAGGCATCATCGCCCGCTTGAAATAGCTTATACTCCTCTCCAGTGGGTACGAGCAATCCTTCTTGTAGGGCAGCCCAGAGATCAGTTGTTGTTTCATTGAGCGATCGCTCATACACGACAGCTAACGTCGCTAGATCAAACTGGTTGCCAATACAGGCCGCGAGCTTGAGAACGGCTTGAGTGGACTCAGGTAGCTTTTGTAGCTGGAGCCGCATAAACTCAATGACATCTTTGTCTAAGGACAGGATTTGGATTTGCCCCAGATCGGACTGCCACCTGCCAAGCTGAGGGTCAAATGTGAGCCATCCATCCTCCTGCAAAGACTTGAAAAACTGAGTGCTAAAGAAAGGATTGCCATTTGTGCGGCGATAGATCAAGTCGCTTAAAGGCTGGGCTTCTGGTAGTGAGTCATTGAGGGTGTCTGCAACAAGGTGATTGAGGTCGATCGGGCTGAGGGGGAATAGCTCGATCGTCTGGACAGTTGCCCCCGCCGTTTGAATCTCCTCGATCGTCACAGTAAGCGGATGACTAGGAGAAACTTCGCTATCTCGATAAGCGCCAATCACTAACAAATCGTGACTATCTGGGTCGCTCATCAATCGCTGCATTAGCTTTAACGAGGCGCTATCTGCCCACTGCAAGTCATCCAAAAAGATTACTAAGGGATGTTCTGGCTTTGTAAAAATCTGAATAAAGTTCTTAAATAGAAGATTGAAGCGGTTTTGTACAGCACTTCCTGTTAGTTCTGGTGCAGCAAGTTGCTCACCTGTAATGTAGGCTAGTTCGGGAATGACCTCAATCATCACTTGAGCATTTTCGCCCAGTGCTCGCAAAATTTTGAGTTTCCAGCGTTCTATCTGAGTGTCGCTTTCGGTGAGACACTGCCCGGTCAAGTCGCGAAAGGCTTGCACAAAGGCAGAAAGGGGAATGTTGCGCTGAAATTGATCAAACTTGCCTCTGATAAAATATCCTCGCTGCCGCAGAATTGGTTTGTGAATTTCGTTGATCACAGCCGTTTTGCCAATTCCAGAAGCCCCTGTTACCAGGATGAGTTCGCTTTTTGAGGCGGTCAGGCGTGTAGAAGACGGTTCTAATGGTTGACGCTGGGCGACTCGTTCAAATGCGGATAATAGCTGGGCGACTTCTTGAGATCGACCATACAGCTTTTCAGGAATGATGAAGTGATGGGAGTAGTCTTGTTGTCCTAGTTCAAACGTAGCAATGTTGCCGCGCTGTTTCCAGTCGTGTAAGCAGACCTCTAAATCATGCTTTAGCCCCAAAGCACTTTGATAGCGATCTTCTGCATTTTTGGCCATCAGCTTGCTCACAATGGCTGAAACCATGAATGGAACAGTGGAATTGAGGTGATGAACGGCGGGCGGCTGTTTGGCGATGTGGCAGTAGACTAGCTCGATCAGGTCGTCTGTACTAAACGGTAGCTGTCCTGTGAGCAGTTCAAATAGCGTAATGCCTAGTGAGTAGAAATCTGTGCGGTAGTCAATGCCGCGATTCATGCGTCCGGTTTGTTCGGGGGAGAGATAGGCGAGGGTGCCTTCTAAAACGTTGGGGTTAGTCAGGGTTGGCGTTTCGCGGGGCAACTGGGAGGCAATGCTAAAGTCAATTAGCTTAACTTGTCTGGTGAGCGGATTGATCAGAATATTGGCAGGCTTGATGTCTTTGTGAATGATGCGATCACAGGACAGACCATCGAGAATCTGGGAGAGCGCGATCGCAATGTGTAGAAACTCTACCAAAAACTCTGAGGTTTCTAGTTCACGACCGTCCCAATTTCTCATTGCACCATACTCTTTGAGCGAAATGCCGCCAAAGTCTTCCATGACGAGCACAAACCCATTCTGGTAAGGCTCCAGGCTATAGGGTCGAATGACTCCCGGCAGATTAAGCTGTCGCATCAGGCTGTACTGATTTTTGAACTGCACGAGTTCGACAAAGCTGGGATAGGGGTTTTTGAGGAGTTTGAGGACAACGGGCTGTTGAGTCAATTCTTGGCGACCCCGATAAACTAGCGTTCTAGACCCTTCGTAAATGAGATGTTGAACTTGATATCCCGCTAACTGAATTTGTTTTGCCATCGTCTCCTAACCGTTGATGAGTTATACCGAGTCATCTGTGCTAGTTATTCCCCACTGAGGCGCGCTTTTCACCGAGGTTTAGTTGTTTTCTGGTGGCTAGTTGAGAGTTTCGATCGCTCATCCATCAGAAACTGGATTGAGAAGAATTGCTTTTTCTAAAAAAATATTGAGAAACAAGCGTTAACTTTACAGTTCCTCTTTGACTCAAGCCGCAAATATACTGAGGTAGATTAAAGAAATAAACTTATGAATTACAATTTTTCAGTAGCTACACTGAAGCAATGAACATTTAGATATTTCCGAACAATGAAGTTAGGTCTTGGGTGGCGATCGAATAACGCTCTAAGTATTTTATATTACAGGGCGTAAATTACCTCTCATTCAATACATCAATCTTCGGTCTGATTTTTGGCTGATCTAGAAAAAATTTCGCGCCTGCCAACCGTACTGAGACGAGGTTTCTTTTAAGATTTATCGTGTTAATCAATACTTAGAAACGTTTTGAAAATATCCGTAACTGATCCAAATACTTCTATTTTCTGCTCAAAAGTCAATTTGATTTTTCTTGAGTTCTCCGTAAATTCACTTGAATTTCGCTCTACGGGAAATCTCGCTATCGGCTAACGCAGAGGGCAGGCTATCTTATCGAACAACTCAGTGTTTTCACGCTGACCTTACTCAAATTTCATCAACTATCTGCAAACAACCTGCATAGCATCCTTGCTCAGGTCGATTTCCAGAACTGCACTTTAGAACTGGTTTTTGCAGAATCAAAACATTTCAACGCATCTAACAAGGCGCGTGACAGTGTTGTATTTAGAATTCGCGAATCAGTTGCTGAGGTGCCTCAGATTGCACTTAACAGGTAACAATGCATATGGTACTGTCTAACAAAACCGTTCATTCTTCCTACCTTGTCGATCGTCTCTTGTCAGGAAAGGATGAAAATCTGTTCAACTCGGTCAAGTTTCGGTTGATTGCTCAAGCATTGAGAAAGTCTAATCTCAAACAACTTCGCATTCTTGATCTCGGCTGTGCGGATAAGGTTGCATTCCGCTATCTCTCTAATTTGGGCGTTGATTTTGACTATTGTGGTGTGGATTATGAATCCCCTTTTTCACCTGATATTTTGTCGGATATTCGAGACTCCAATCAAATCATCTCAAAGCTTCCGTGGCAACCAAATGTCATCTTTTTACTAGATGTGTTGGAGCATCTGGAGGGACTCGAAGTAGACATTTTGCAAGTGCTGCAAGCTTGTTGCTCGATTTTGCCGCCTGGGGGTTTGGTGGTTGTGACGATTCCACAGATGTATCGGCTCGATCGCTTCAAGTTCAAGCATCTCCACTACAAAGAACATAAGATTCGGCTCCGTCAAGACGAATGGTATAACCTCCTCAGCCATGAACTTAAGGTTTGCAACAGTCAGGGGGTTGGCTTTATTTCGGTTCTTCCCTACTTAGTCATGTTTCACCCCCGCTATGAAAAGACTCCTTTCCTGATGCGTCTATTCAAGCAACTGCGCGAGAAAACTCTGGAAAAGCCATTTCTACGCAAGTTAGACTGGCATCTGAGTCGGTTGCTCGGTGGTGTACCCTTTTTCCGCAAGTGGACGAATGATGTCTTGTTTGTCTGCGAAGTGCCGCGCGCTAAGTTCTAATAGAGCGATCGTCAATCTTGCACCATCCTGGTTTAATGAAAGTTGGAGGAGGGAGGTTTAATAGACTTCCTGCATGAATACCTGGCGATTAATGTTAGCTTCGCAAGAGCCTTCGGAGGGCATCTATGATTCGTGCAGGAGTCTAATGTTAAATTTCCCCCTCGTTTCAGTGTGGTTTGCTCACCAGAATCAACTGTGAAACAGGGAGACACTTAATGAATCGTTTTCATCCAGATTTTTTGGGTGAGGTTGCTCGTCGAGTCGGCATCAAACCTCATTCTGGATACCGTCAATTTGTCGTACAACATCTCTATGAAGATACGCTGCGGCTACTTCTGACTTCTCATCAGTTTTTTGCGATCGAAGTTGTGATTGGCATTGGCTACTCTGGCAAAGACCACGTTGTAGAAGCCTTGCAGCGTCAGGGCATTCGGGTACTCACTCCAGGGTTTGACGAATTGGAAGAAACTATCCAGGTTGAGTTGAAAAATAGCCTCGAACAGTGTCGTCAAGCAGGTCATCAACTCCTTTTGCATGAAGTAGGTGGGTATGCAATCACTTGCTTTCACAAATACTACCGAGACTATCAAAACTATGTGCGCGGCGGTGTTGAGATTACTAAGCAGGGGGTCTGGGCGGCGCAGCGTATTGAAGATCTTTTGATTCCTCAGTTAAATTGCGCTGAGACTCGTCTCAAGGAAATTGAGGGGGATTATGTCGGAGATGCGGTGGTGTCGTCTCTGGATACAATTTTGCGGGAGATTGGCTATGCGATCGCAGGTCGTCTCGCTCTCGTCAATGGCTATGGTTGGGTGGGTCGCGGGGTTTGCCGCAGTCTACGAGCCAAGAATCTTGTGGTTGCAGGACAGGATCTTGATGTGATTAAGAAGGTTGCGCTCAAGCTAGACGGCTTTTTGTTGCGAGATGAGTTGGATAGCCTGGATCGAGTCTCGATCGTGATTGGTGCGTCGGGTGGCTGCTCGATTACTCCGGAGTTGATTGACCGATTGAGCGATCGCACTATTCTAGTCAGTGCTAGTTCTAAGAAGGTTGAGATTGACTTGGACTACTTAGATCGACAGGCAAAATCAATTGAGTTGATTCATCCCCATGTGGAGGCTTATCACCTTCCAGATAGAACGCTTTATCTCGTCAATCGAGGTTATCCGGTTAACTTTGTGGGTAGTAGTGTTCCGGATGAGATTGTTGAGTTTCTATTTGCAGAAGCGCTTATCTTGTTGGAGCAGTTAGTTTCTAATGATTTTCCACCGGGGACGTTCCCGCTTGCTCCTGAGCTAGAAGAGATTCCAGCACAGGTTTGGCTAGATTTACGTTAAGGTTCTTTCACGTCGTATATTGTTCGTATATTGGCGGTTTTGCCCCCCAACTCCCTAATTTTGGCTGACTTTAGCATAATTGGTGGGGCTGTAGGCGGGGTTTTGTGGACGGTAGATGCATCCTGGTTGAGCGATATGGTTTGATTTAGCTGAAATTTAAGATCATGTCCGACGCGAAGGTGTGGCTCGACAAAAGTGTAGTTTGCCCTGGCGAAAAACATGGCGTTCCGAGGAGATCTCGTGGGATTAGGGCTGTAGAAATCTTTGGAACAGGTCAAAGTTCCTTGCCCGTAAAGATTGCCTGAGTAATCACTCAAAACGAAAGGTGCAGCGATCGCCCTTTGGGTTGTCAACGAAAAGACGGCGATCGCTACGGATGCCAGCGCAAATATTCTCTTGATGAAATCACGGGTAGCTTTTGGAGTCATCATGAAAATTGCACTGTTGACACTGTTGATGGTTGTCGGAATTGAGAGAGCGGCGATCGCTAATGAAGCTCAGGATTCAAGAATAATGTACCTGACAGATATGTACCCTATCTGTGAAGGGGATCTATATAAAATATGTCAGTCAGTTGCTCCTTCAGAAGCACCTTCCCCAGCTATCAAAAGAGTGTTTGTATTACCTCCCACGCTAGTTATTGAAGAAGGTTCTCAGGGCACCTTACTTGAGCTGAGTGGACTTTCATTGATTCCATTTTCTAGCTCAAACGAAAGCTCCCCATTGTAGAGGAATTGCCCATTTTTAACCGACACAGGGCTGTTCAAGGTGCATCGAAGAAGACTAGCGTTAAAGAACGATCTATCAACAGGGTCTGACGAAACTATCTTCGTTATTAAATCTGCGAATGTCCAATCCAGATGTTTTGAAGTTAGCGATGTACAGGTACTAGGAAAATTGGATGTCGGAGAACAATCGGAAGACGGCTGCTTAATTCCTAATTAGTCCACCATCAAGATCAGTCGATCGAGCCTCGCATACCAGGGGAACGGTTGGTCTTTGAGAACAGTCCACTTTTCTTTGAAGATCTCTGCTTGCACATGATAGTCCTGCGAGTCAGTAGCCACCGATTTGAACTTGAGAAAAAGGGTCATTCGGTGCGGCGTTTCACTAGTTGCGGCTAACCAACAGGGATAAGTGTAGTCGTCAGGATCAGTGGTAAGGCTAATCTGATGGGCACGAATGCCAACGTCGGTGAGGCGATCGGGAATTGCTTCGAGAACCTGCAACGTCAGACCCCAATCGGTTGCTTCAACTAAGTTAGTTCCGACTACTACTGCACGAGAGAAGTTCTTACAACCTGTGAGTTGAGCAATGCGAACAGTTTGGGGATGCTCAAAAATCTGATGTTTGGAATCATAAGCGATCGGCTTTCCACTAGACATCACCATCAGCGTCTCACAAACTCGAAAGGCTTCCTCCAGGTTATGGGTGACAAACAACGTCACTCCGCGATAGGTAGACAAAATTTTGATGAGTTGTCGCTCTAGTTGGCTGCGGAGGTAGGTATCAAGCGCCGAAAAAGGCTCGTCTAACAACAGGACTTCCGGTTCGGTTGCTAATGCTCTTGCTAGGGCGACTCGTTGTTGTTGTCCCCCCGAAAGCTGGTGAGGATAGCGTGCAGCAAAGCTGACTCCTCCGGGCGTGTCTAATTCCTGCAATTGTACTAGGGCAAGCTGTTGTCTGATTCGCTGAAGGCGCTTGGGTTTGGACAGATGATGTAGCCCAAATCCTACATTTTGAGCAACCGTCATGTGGGGAAACAAAGCATAGTTTTGAAACACTAAACTAACGTTGCGTTTGGAACTAGGCAGGTTGATTTGCTTGTCGGCATCAAATAGAGTTTGTCCATTCAAAACAATGCGCCCTTTGGTTGGGGTTTCTACTCCAGCAATACAGCGCAGCGTCATACTTTTTCCTGACCCTGACCCGCCGAGAATGCCTAAAGTTTCTTGCTGCGCCGTGAGTGTGGTGTCGAGTGTGAAAGTAGATAGCTGTTTTTCAATGTCAACAAATAGTCCTTGTCCTGTGTCAGATTGAGGTTGTGTGCAATGGTGTGCTCGATGCTCTGAGGGAGTCGATCGCGTCCACTTTCCCCCTCGATTTACGGGTTCATCAGCTTCGATCGTGCCTGATTGTTGCCGATACAATGTCTGCTCATATTGCTTTTGCCACAGGTTGACCATGATCAGACCCGACACTGAGAGCGCCATGATCACACTTGCCCACAACCAGGCTTGACCCACATCTCCGGCTTCGACTGCGAAGTAGATAGCCATTGGCATGGTTTGAGTTTCCCCAGGAATGTTGCCCGCCAGCATCAGGGTGGCTCCAAATTCTCCTAATGCCCGCGCAAAGGCGAGTGTGCTTCCGGCTAATAGTCCAGGCACTGATAACGGTAAGAGAATCTGTCTAAAAATTCGTAGTTCTGAGGCTCCTAATGTTCTGGCTACTTGAAGTAGGCTAGAGTCGATTTGCTCAAATGCCCCCAGTGCTGTTTTGTACATCAGAGGAAACGAGACGACGATCGCCGCCACAACTGCCGCATACCAGGTAAAGATGATTGTAAAGTCAAACTGCTCCATCAGGTTGCCAAGCGGCCCATTTCTACCAAACAGCAATAGCAGAAGAAACCCAACTACAGTCGGCGGTAAAATCAATGGAGCAATGAGAATGCCTTCGATAATCGCTTTCCAGCGACCGCGATAGCCCAACATCCAGTAAGCGGCGGCCGTACCAAGCAAGAAGGTAACGATCGTTGCCAAGCCAGCCGTTTTGAGGGAAATCCAGAAGGGGGAAAGATCTAGTTCCATAGGTTCAAGCTATTAGCTCGTGACTGGTGAATCAAGGAAGTTTTGTGACTTGAAGAACTTTAACGACAGGCTTTAACTACCCCAAAATTCTCGACTAAGACACGTTAAAACCGTACTTCTGAAACACTTGTTTTGCTTGATTGCCAAACAAAAAATCGACAAAGCTTTTGGAAGCAGTTTGATCACGACTATTTTTTAGCACTGCGATCGGGTAGACGATCGGCGAATGTAAGCTGGCTGGAACCGTTTGGGCAATTTTAACTTTGTTCGTGGTTCTCGCATCGGTCAGGTAGACTAATCCAGCGTCGGCATTTCCGGCTTCGACAAACTGCAACACCTGGCGGACATTGTTTGCCAGAACGTACTTCGATTTTAGTTGATTCCAAATACCCGCTTTAGTCAAGGCTTCTTGGGCATACTGTCCAACCGGAACACTACGCGGGTCACCGATCGCAATCCGTTTGACTCGGACATGGGTTAAACTCTTTAAGTCTGTCACGCTAGACCGATTACTAGGAACAACCAACACAAGCCGATTAGTCAACAGATTACGCCGAGTGTTTGAGGTGAGAAGGTTTTTATGTTGTAGGGCATCCATCTGTCTCACGGCGGCTGAGATAAAAACATCAGCAGGGGCACCATTTTCAATCTGCTGTTGTAGTGCGCCGGAGCTACCGAAGTTGTAGCGCACCCCGACATTAGAGCGAGATTGTTGATAGATTGGGTCTAGTTCTTTTAGGGCATCAGCCAGGCTGGCAGCAGCAGAAACAATGAGTTGAGTATTTACCTGAACGATCGCCACGGGTGTATTGAGCAGCCGAATCCCAAAAGATACACCAAAGGCTAGAACTACAAGAGTGACGAACACCAGAATGCGTTGCTTTTTCATACAAACCTCTAAAGGACGCTGACAACAAATCCGGAGGTAGCTGTCACCAGAGCTTTGAGTTTTATATCATGGTTGTAAAACCTATAGCAAAGCGCTAAGTGCTGAGGTTGAGAAGCCGTTACGTCTGTCTTTTAGTTTCTTCCAAAGTCGTTGAGTTGCTTGGATCAGGCTTTTTTTGAGCAACGATGTGAAAGATGTGCCAATGTTTTTCTTCACCGATCGCCGTGATTCCATCTCGTTCTTCTTCCTCAAACCACTCAATCTCAAAGGGTTGTAAAAGCACTTCAACTTGTGGGCGCGTGTGATGCGATCGATGAGGATAAACCGCCCAGGAATCACGATCGCCAAACAACTGCCCACAAAAGCGTCCTTGTGGTTTGAGCGAGGTCACGATCGTTTGCCACAAGTCTGAGAAATTGGCAGGTGGACAAAAGGGAAGACAAAAGCTGGCATTAATCAAATCAACCGCAGCAGGCAAAGTCAAGGCTTCAAAACGCATCAGTTGAGTTTGAAGGTGGTCTTGTTGAATCGGACGATTGAGGAGACGATCGAAGGCGGCTTGTTCTGCGTCGATCGCCAATACCTGCCAGCCGCGATGCAGCAGTTCGACAGTATCTCGCCCATCCCCACAGCCTAAATCAACTGCTTGGAGCATGGGACAATCTAACAATCTCTCTGTGTCAAACCTCGCTAATGCTTTCAACAATGTTTCTCGCGGTGAGCCACCTTCTACGGCTTGATAGTAGATTGTCCAGTCGGGGTTATTAGCAGGGATAGATGGACTCATTAGTAACGCTCATTGAATGCAGGGTTAACACTGTCGATTTCTATTTTATTCAAGCACTTTTGAGATTGCTGAAGTACCAGTAGAGATTAGCCACGGTTAGATCAGAAACATCTTGCCAACTAGACGGCACTAGAGCGGAGTAGCCTGATTTGGGAGCTAGATCAGCGATCGCGACTTCATATTCTTGTCGTGACTCAGGTTTGATCATAAAGCGCAACTGATCGCGCAATCCTCGAAAATCAGTTTGAGTCCGCAGCGTTTCATACAATGCCTCTTCGGGGGGAATTTGTAAAATGTCAGGTGTGATCGTCTCAAAGTCTTCAAGCGTCAGATTAGGAAGTTGTTGTAATTCACTGGGCGAAAGGGATCGGATTACATCAATTTGAGTTTGCCACGCTTCTAAAACCTGCAAGTCTTGATGATGAATGCGAGTAATTTCTGGAAAGATAAAGTCTAATTCAACTTGAGATTCACAACTAGTCACCACTGAGAGAACATTCTGTTTAATCTTGTTTTGCAGATCAGAGATACATTTGCTGGCAGCGATCGGTTCATTGTGTAATTGAAAGACTAGCGCGATCGTTTGCTCGATCGTCCAGGCGCATTCAAATCGACGCAATTTCCCAGCCGCATTCATCTCTGGCATCAAGTGAGGGTCGTTGTAGATTGCCAGTGACTCACTCATCGTCTGCACTGCATTGGCTAAATACTTGTCTCTAGCACTTACATTTTGGCACTCTAGCGCTAGTCCAACTAACTTTGTGGCTTCTGAAAACCGGGCGTAGGCGCGTTCTAATTCTCGGCGGCGATCGTCCAAGGCCTTCTGATCAATCCGCTGCAAAATCTCTGTATGTTGTGAGGTCAAGACTTGTTTAATATCCAAAAAGCCATTGTTCAATTCTTTTCGCAGTTGCTTTACGTCTTCTCGCAGTTGCACTGTTTGATATAAATTCACTGCGGTCAAAACTCCGGTGACTGCAACCCCTGCCCCGATGATAGCTGTTGTCGTTTGCAAGACTCCCAAACTTTGTTGAAGCGTTTCGAGCATCCTGTAAGTCTTTTGAAAGCCGCGATGAATTTGAGCCATTTGAGCAGTCGTTCTTATCAAGTCCAGAGGCACAATAGCAGGATTGAACTGAGTAGAGGCAGAAGCTTTGGCGATCTCAATAATCTTCTTTGTTATGGGATCAATTAAGATAGGCAATCTTTTTCCGTCTTTTGTCATCATGTAGATAGCTTTGCCCGCTTCTAAAAGTTTTCGCCCTTCAGGTGAGAAAAGATATTGAATGAAATACTGCATGAGGTGATTTGCACATTTTCGAGTGAGAGTGCCGCCAGTCTAGCCGTAAATTTCCTGATTGAGTAGGATGTAGGGAGTAAATGAGCTAGTAGCCGACTCAGGTTCAGTAAATTTACTGATTTTTCTGGAAGTTTGACTGATGAACGAATATTTCACGTCTCTGAGGGCGATCGCTCAATCTTCAACAGAGCTATTAGCAGATCAATACCACTCAATAAATTCTTCAGAGATTAAACAATCTGCTAAAGCATTGCGTAGCTCGATTCAGCCATGTTTAGACAATCTTCTACAAGCACAAGTCCAACTCAAAAGGAATTTGATGGGCTGCATGAAAACTTTGGAGCAGTCCGAAGCAGTCTTGCAAAGCAAGCAGCAAGTTATTAAGACTTCAAACCTCACTATCTTAGAGAGACTTGGGGAAATTAGCGGATGTTGGAATCGTATTCAGCAACTTGCAGCCGAACAAAAAGTGGAAGTCATCGCACAAGCAAAGCAGAAATGGTATCAGCAGATCGAAGAATTAAAAGAAGGCTGCTTCTTAAATACGCAAACAAAGCAATATCGAGAGGGCATTGGCTGGGGTGAGAAAGACAAATTTAGGCGAGACTTGCCTGGAAAAGTAGCTTCTGTCTCCGAAAATCTAGATAGCGAAATCAAAGAGGTTCTCAATCATCTGCTGCAAGCACTCGACACTAAACATCTTAATTCAGCGCAGTCTTTTGTTGACCTATTTGACCCAAAGTTGAAATTTCAGCTAACTAAAAGGAAGGAAGATATATTAACAGAAGTAGAAGATGGATTTGATCGCCACCTAGATACTCTGTCTGATAGTCATACCGTCAATTTATCCCAAGGTCTTCACTACAAAATAGAAGAGTGGCGGCAACGTTTTGGAGACATCTCCTGGGAAGAAGTTGCTAAGTTTAGAGATGAAGGACTGACAAAAATTGAGCAGCGAGTTGAAATGGTGATTAGCGATCGCCTCGCCATGCTTCAAAAAGTCGTGAAGTGGGCGCTCACCTTCTACAATTATTTTCTCAACATTCAAAAGCGCTATCAACAAGAAACACCCGAACAGCGCGCAGCAGAAAAAGCTTGGATTGATCAACAAAGACAACAACTCAAACAACTACTAGCCAGTATCGAACTAAGCCTGAAGTAATCTAAGCTTATGGGAATTTGATGAAAGGCTTCATTCAAAACGATTACAAATCTGCAAGTCCTCCAAGCTTCCCACAGATAAAGAACTTTGACATAAAAATCCTCGCTTAAAGTTCGCCAGAATTGGGAGTTGGGGGGCAGAAGATTTGCACACCGAAGCGAAAAAACTCCATCGTCCAGTGCCCCGCCCCATGAACCCAACAAAAAACCCCCAACTCCAAATTCAGAATTGAGGGCAATGAATTAAGCTATCTCTTGAGACTATTTACTTTTCCCACTTTTGGGCGACCACTTCGGCTAGGTCAACCACGCGCTGACTGTAGCCCCACTCATTGTCATACCACGCAACAACCTTCACCATGTCGCCACCCATCACCATCGTCAACGCCGAATCCACGATCGACGACTCATCCGTCCCTGCGTGGTCACTCGACACCAAAGGCAAATCGCAATATTTGATAATGCCCTTCATCGACCCTTCAGAGGCATCTTTGAGAACTTGATTGACCTGCTCGGCGATCGTCGCCTTTTCAACGTTGACGACCAGATCGACCACAGACACATTGGGAGTCGGCACCCGCATCGCGATTCCGTTCAGCTTACCGCTCAGTTCAGGAAGCACCAGAGCGACTGCCTTAGCCGCCCCCGTCGAGGTCGGGACAATGTTCATCGCCGCAGCCCGTGCCCGACGCAAATCTCGGTGGCTGGCATCCAACAAACGCTGATCGCCTGTATAGCTATGAGTCGTCGTCATCGTGCCTTTGATGATGCCAAAATTATCATTGATCACCTTGGCGATCGGGGCAAGACAGTTGGTGGTGCAGCTTGCGTTACTGATGACATTGTGTTTGTGGTGATCGTACTTCTCATGATTCACGCCAACGACAAATGTCCCATCTTCATTTTTGCCAGGAGCCGTAATCAAAACCTTTTTGGCACCTGCATTGATGTGTTTTGTGGCACCTTCTTTGCTGATGAAGACCCCCGTCGATTCGATGATCAGATCGATGTCCCAATCTTTCCAGGGCAAGTTCTCAGGATTGCGATCGGACGTACATTTCACCACTTTGCCGTTGACGGTAATGGTGTTTTCGTCAGCATCGATATCTGCGTTAAACCTGCCCAACATGGTGTCGTACTTGAGCAGGTGAGCATTGGTTCTAGGGTCAGACGTGTCATTGATGGCGACGACTTCTATCTGACTGTTTTCCCTGCCTGCCCAACACCGCATGAAGTTGCGTCCGATGCGCCCAAAGCCATTGATCGCTACTCTAATCACTGCGTCTTGCCCTCTGTAGATAAATACCTATTAATGAGAGTCATCATATCGTAAAAGGTTGATCGATTCTTAAGGAAAAATGTAGAAAAGTGAGGAGGGAGGAGGGAGAAGTGAAGAGTCGCTCAAAGCCTATGATTGGTATAGTTTGTGGGCTTCGATATAGGCTTCTACAGACTCTGGAATCAGGTGACAAAGCGGTTCCTGCAAGGTTGCGCTGCCTCGACAGTACTGACGAATCAGACTAGACGAAAGCGCGATCGGCTCCATCTCAATCCACTGCAATCGCACCCCTCGCTCGTTCTGAGTTTTGAATCCTAAATTCTGACTTAATTTCTCCTCACCCCTGACCCCTGGCCCCTCTCTCCTCCCTCCTCTCTCCTCCCTCCTCTCTCCTCCCTCCTCTCTCGATCGCGGAGCCACCAGCCAAATACAGGCTTGCCGCAATTCCTCACTGCCTCGCCACCGGGCCAAATTCTCAAACGCATCAGCACCAATGATCCAGAACCACTGGGTGTCGGGATAAACCACTTGCAGATCGTGAAAGGTGTCGATCGCCCAGGAAACGCCTTCTCGCCGAGCTTCGATGTCTGAGGTGGTGAAATGAGGATGAGGGGCGATCGCCAACCGCACCATTTCTAAGCGATCCTCAAACTTGGCGAGGTCTCGTTTGTGCGGCGGTAGACGACTCGGAACCCAGAGTACGCTGTCCAGAGCAAACTGCTCAACAGCCGCCTCCGCGATGTGCAGGTGCCCCCGATGCACCGGGTTAAACGTGCCGCCAAAGATGGCTAACTTTTTCATGAAAAAACAGAATCAAACCGCGACATGCGACTTCTTTGAGTTTTCTATTTTAAGGAGTTAGAGAATTATTCTGTAGATGACCTCACGTTGAGATCTCTTTAGCTCGTTTAAAGAGGGGAGACATCAATTTAAGGTTGCACATCGCGTGACAAACTCCATTTTTCCTGGTTAAGTCAAACAGCAGCATCAATTTTCTTTATGGTTGTGCTGTTTTAAATGATCCAGGGTATCGTAAATGGCAAATCAAATTTAACTAGAAAAATTACTGAACTGACTCTGTATTTTTATCAGGAAATCGTCGAGTTGGTGGCGTAGTTAACCAGTTAGGATGATCCACAAAACGCAGATGTATCAAAACCGCTAGACAAAATCCGATTTTTCACTTAATTAATAGGAATGCTTTGTCACTTGTCTAGAGGAAAAGACCGCAAATTCCAATTAATCTATACCGTGAAAAAGCAATCCTTGATATGATAGCGCGTGTTATTGGTGTGGTGTGTAAGGAGCTAAGATGCTGAATTCCGTTGATTTCAGCGGCAGACCATTTCATTTTATTGGAATCGGTGGAATTGGAATGTCAGCCCTCGCTTATGTCTTAACAAAGCGTCGGTTGCCTGTGTCCGGTTCTGATGTTCGCTTGAGCCATATTACGGCGCGTTTGCAAGAATTAGGTGCCCACATCTTTTCGAGTCAAAACGCCTCAAACCTTGAGTTTTTTAAGTCCCCTCTAGAGCAGCCTGCCCCTGCGATCGTCGGGGTCGGTTCGGTTGCTGCTAGAGCGTCTCAAAAAAGCTATTTTAGTCAAAGTGATTTGGCGCAGCTTCCCCAGGTCATTTGCTCGACGGCTATTAATCCGGCCAATCCAGAATATCGAGCGGCGATCGAGCTAGGCTGTCCTATTTTTCACCGATCAGATCTTTTGGCAGCGCTGATTCAAGATTACCAAAGTATTGCTGTCGCGGGCACTCATGGTAAGACCACGACCAGTAGTTTGATTAGCTACCTGCTGTTAAAGGCGGGGGTCGATCCGACCATCATCGTCGGCGGTGAGGTAAACGCCTGGGAAGGCAATGCCCGTGTCGGTAGTGGAAAATACTTAGTCGCCGAAGCAGACGAATCAGACGGTTCGCTGGTCAAGTTTTCTCCGGCGATCGGCATCATCACCAATATCGAACTCGATCACCCCGATCACTACAGCAGTCTAGAACAGGTCGTCGAAACCTTCCAGACGTTTGCGAGTCATTGTCACACGTTAATTGGCAGCATTGATTGTGAAACGGTGCGCGATCGCATTCAGCCGACCATCACCTATAGTTTGCACCGAGACTCTGGCGCAGATTACAGCGTTGATCAGGTAGACTATCGCTCAGATGGGACAGTTGCACGAGTTTGGGAACGCGGAAGAATTCTTGGACAGCTAAAAATTGCGCTTCTGGGCACTCATAATTTGAGTAACGCTCTAGCAGGCATCGCGACCGGACGGCTGTTGGGACTGGAGTTTGAAGTGATTGCTGAGGCGATTGCGCTATTCGAGGGTGCCCGCCGCCGATTTGAGAAGCGGGGTCAGTTTAACGACATTCTCTTTATCGATGACTACGCCCATCACCCCAGCGAGATCCAGGTGACGTTGGCGGCCGCAAAATTACAGGCAAGTCAGACCGTCCCACCTCAGCGCGTGGTGGCCGTCTTTCAACCGCATCGCTACAGTCGAACGCTAACATTTTTACCGGAGTTTGCCGCCTCTTTTGCGAACGCCGACCTGGTGATTGTCAGTGATATCTACAGCGCAGGCGAGCCTGATTTAAACCAGATCACTGGACAGCAGGTGACCAGCTTGATTGCTCACCACAACCCTAATGTGCTCTACCAGCCGACCCTTCAGGCGATCACTCACTTCTTGAACGACACCTTAGTTCCGGGAGACCTGGCGATTTTCTTGGGTGCGGGAAACCTGAATCAAGTGATCCCAGATGTGATGGCGCATCAGTCCGGGGTTGCTCAAGAACGTATCTCCAGGACGGTGTAACCGCTCCAATTTTTGTGGCAAAAATTTAGCAACTGCCCATCCGACCCGTGAGGGGTTTCGGTTGGAGTATTCAAGCAACTAAAAACCATGACTCTCTCCAGTGATCCCCGGACTTCGATTAGCGCTCTCAAATCAAGTTTTTCAACTAAAATCAATTCGTCTCGATCGCTGCCTCCTCAGCCGAATGAGATATTGTCGATCGCGCTCCCTGGTACTGACTGTTTGCTAAAAGCCAAAGTTCCACTCTCTACACTGACATCGTTTCGGGTCGGAGGCCCGGCAGAGTGGTATGTTGCACCCCGTCGATTAGAAGATCTGCAAGCGAGTTTTGAGTGGGCAACGGCTCAAGGCTTGCCGATTACAATGCTCGGTGCAGGGTCAAATCTGTTGATTAGCGATCGTGGGCTGCCGGGGTTGGTGATTTCGACTCGTCATTTTCGCCATATGGCCTTTGATGCAGAGTTGGGACAGGTGACGGTGGGCGCTGGAGAGCCGCTTCCGAGACTTGCGTGGCAACTAGCCGATCGCGGCTGGCAGGGCTTTGAGTGGGCAGTTGGGATTCCGGGGACGGTCGGCGGAGCGGTGGTCATGAATGCGGGCGCTCATGGGGGATGCGTCGCTGATTCTCTGGTCAAGGCTCACGTTTTGTTGCCCAATGGGTCGATCGAGATTCTCACCCCTGCGGACTTAGATTATCGATATCGAACGTCGGCCTTGCAGGGCGATCGTCGTTTGGTGACGCAAGCCACGTTTCAACTCAACCCTGGTGCCGACCCCACGCAAGTTTTAGAAGAAACCAGCAACCATAAGCATCACCGTCTCAAAACTCAACCCTACGATTTGCCCAGTTGTGGGAGCGTTTTTCGCAATCCACGCGACTATAAGGCGGGCTGGCTGATCGAGCAGTCGGGTCTAAAGGGGCATCAGATTGGCGGCGCTCAGATTGCTCAACGTCACGCCAATTTTATTCTCAACTGCGGCGGCGCGACTGCAACCGACATTTTTGCCCTAATTCAGCATGTCCAGCATCAGGTTCAGCAGCAGTGGTCGCTTTGGTTAGAGCCAGAAGTCAAAATGTTGGGCGAGTTCCAACCGATCTAGGTGCGTTGCTGAAGACATTTGCGAAGCTAACAGCATTTGCCAACTTTGACTACCATTTGACCACCCACAGATTAAGAGTTCAGGACTTTTGTCATTCAACCGGGTGAGCGACCTCTAGCAGCTTCCCTTTTTACTTTTTGGACTCAGTGAACTGTCTGAGTCAGGCGATGTCATAATGAAGCTTGCTTGACTGTTGCTTGATAAAAATTGGGCAAAGAGTCGATCGCATCTGCGAAAATTCTGATCTACATTCCACTCACACCCCGTAGGAAGTTATGTCACAAGGACAGGGATTTGGCTTTGGTCTCGGCAAAATGAAAGAGCTAAAAGATGCCTTTCAAAAAGCGCAACAGGTTCAAGAAGGAGCAAAACGTCTCCAAGAAGAACTCGAACAGATGGAAATCGAAGGCGAAGCGGGCGGTGGGCTTGTCAAAGTCGTGGTGAGTGGAAACCAAGAGCCGCTAAAGGTCACGATCGCCCCCGAAGCGCTGCAAGAATCTGCGGATGTTGTGTCTGATTTAGTGTTAGCTGCCACCAAGGATGCTTACAACAAATCCACCGCTACGATGCGCGAACGGATGGAAGAACTCACAGGCGGTCTCAATCTCCCTGGCTTGGGCTAAGTTCAGTTTGGATTTTAGATTTTGGATGAACGTTGTTGTGAATTTGACTCCTCAGTGATTGAATAATCAGTGATTGAATAATCAGTGATTGAATAAAAGGTTGTTGAATAAAAGTTCCGCTATCAAGTCCAGAATCTAAAATCCCAATGCCTTACAAACTGCTTTTTGTCTGTCTCGGTAACATCTGCCGCTCTCCGTCTGCTGAGAACATTATGAATCACCTGATCCAGCAGGCAGGTCTCTCAGATCAACTTATTTGTGACTCAGCGGGGACTTCGAGCTATCACATTGGCAGTCCGCCCGATCGCCGCATGACTGCTGCTGCCAAACTGCAAGGCATTGAGCTAGTGGGTCGCGCCCGTCAGTTTACAAAATCCGACTTAGGGCCTATCCGAAAACCATAAAATCTGTGAGATGATGAAGGCAAGCGAGT
>NZ_JBJPHU010000248.1:0-2606 GCF_052939515.1 Phormidesmis sp. 146-33 | reverse complement strand
ACTCCCCGTCGCCAGCGTTTTGCCATCCGGGCTGAAACTCACACTCGTGACATAACTGCTGTGCCCCTTCAAGGTTTGCAGCTCCCGCCCCTGCAAGTCCCACAGCTTGACAGTGTTGTCATAACTCCCCGTCGCCAGCGTTTTGCCATCCGGGCTGAAACTCACGCTATTGACACGTTCACTGTGCCCCTTCAAGGTTTGCAGCTCCCTGCCCTGCAAGTCCCACAGTTTGACAGTGTTGTCATAACTCCCCGTCGCCAGCGTTTTGCCATCCGGGCTGAAACTCACGCTATGAACCCATCCCCTGTGCCCCTTCATCCGGTTGCGTTCGTTGATACCGTAGACCACATGCTGTATTGTGGCTTTCACCTGCATGGGTGTCCCTGTATCTAATTCCTTCTCCCACTGTTTCAGTTTTTGTCCTGCCTTTAAGCCCTCCGCCAAGGACTCCAGTTGCAGATTAGAAGCCAACAAATTGAGAGACGTGAGACTTTGAGCGCTGAGTTCTGAATTTTTGCGTCCCTTCTCCGCCAGGGCAGTTGCGCGTCGAGCGTTTTGGGTCTCAGTCTCCGCACGATTTTGCTGCTGTTGCGCTTCTATCGTTTTCTGATCGGCCACCCCCTTTGCCGTCAGGGCCTCTTGCTGTCGCTGTTGGGCCAGTTGTCGCTGCTGCACTTCGCTCTGACGGGCCGTTTCGACCTTCACCAGCGCCGCTTTCGTCTCTTGCGCTCTTTGCTCTGCGGTTTTCTTCGCGGCTTCCGCCTGTTTCAAAGCGCCTTCCGCCCTTGCCTTTTCTGCCTGGGCAGTTTGTTTCTCTCGTTCTGCCCGTTGGCTTTGCTTCTGGGCCTCTACCTTCTGAGACTCCGCCTCAACACTTTTATTCTGCGCCTCCTGCTTTTGGGTCACGGCCTCCTGCCGCTGCTGAAACGCAAACGCCGCCGCCCCCATCGCCACCAGCGCAAACGCCCCCACCCCCACCACAAACGCCCGTTGCCGCCTCGCCTCCACTCGCTGCCGCTGCGTCTCCGCCAGCCGACTCGCCTGAATATACTCCCCCTGAAGCTCCGTCACCTGCGGCTGCTTACTCGCCCCCTGCACCAGCCAGTCTTCTGCCCCCGCCAGATCCATCCCCCGCAGCAAAAAACTCTCATTGCGCTGCTTGCCCTCCCACTCCACCGCCCGCTCCGTCAACCGGGTATGCGATCGCACATACTCCAAATCCGTCTCGATCGCCCGCACCAAATCAGCAAAGCCGCGATCGAACTCATCCGTCTCGCGAAAAAACAGCCAATTGTACTTCGACAACATCGGATGCACGGCGGTCGCTTCAAACCCCTCCCGATGAACGATCGGCACTAATCGCTTATTGTGCTTAACCGCGTGATCGATCTCATCTCGACAAACCTCTGACGCGACAGAATCAGGACTGATCACAAACACAAACGTATTCGTGCCTTCGATGCCGCGCTCAATCTCCTGCCACCAGTCAGCCGTCAGCGGAATCGCCTGCCAATCGACCCAAATTTCTCGCTGTTCTGCCCTTAGCGCATCATGCAGCGTTTGCACAAAGGCCTTATCTTTCCGAGAGTAGGAGAGAAAAACGTCAGTCATGAGGCTAGAAGAAGTTTTTATCTAACCCACATAAAGTAGCAATCGAATCCCCTCACCCCTGGAATACTCAGCAATTCTTAGGAATCTTGATCGCACTAGGGCGGCACGACTTCAGACGATATTTGAAAAGTCTTCGTTCATGACATTCCCCCGCTTGAGAGTTGAGCGATCGCCCCCCATCCAACCGTTCAGCCCCTCGCCCAAAAACCCCGGCAACCTCACGCCTACAAAATCCCAGACGAAATGCTTGACGACCCTGGAGAATGTCGGTATGCTCTCTGATTAAGTTGCTTTATGGAGAGAAAGTAGCAGGTCACTCGAAAATCTAGCCCAACGCCATCCAAAGCTGGTGAGACAACTCTGGATAGCTAACCCCCCACACTGTCGTAAGCAGTCTGAGTGGGCTGATGGAGATTTTAACACTCCACCTGGCCACCTCGATTTTGCGCTGCGGTTCTCGGAATATTCTCCCCTCCGAGTCGATCGGGATGGCCAGGTTTTTGGGTTTTCTTCAAATCCAAAACTACGGAGACAATCATGGTTGACAATTCTTTGGCAAATCCCGGCGTAATTCCCGTTCCCGACCCCGATGAGTCTGACGGTAACTGGGAGCGTCTGTTAGTGCTGGTGATTGGGTCAAGCGAAGGAACGATCGAAACCATTCACAACCTCTATGCCAGAGGCTTTGCCGACGTGAGTGCGTGGAGTCCTTTGCTGCCAGCCCCCTACCCCCGCGAAGTGGTGAGCATTCTCTCTCGCCGCCGCCGAAAGTAGTGACCTATCCCGGTTTGCTGCCTACCCGACTCTGATTACAAGCAATATAAAGCGGGCCGTCGAGTCCCTGGCTACTCGCTGCATCGGCTCGGCGGCCTGACACCTCCGCGAGCTTAGTTTTAACGTCAGTTCGATGAGAGTGACTCGCTTCGTTGCCAGGGGATTCGCCCCCTAAATCCCCCAAAATTGGGGGACTTTGACCCAGAGAAAGTTCCAGAGTT
>NZ_JBJPHU010000247.1:0-2691 GCF_052939515.1 Phormidesmis sp. 146-33 | reverse complement strand
GTGCCGAAACGACCTTAAATCGAGCAACCTGGATTCTCACCGTTTTGTTTATCGGAATTACGGTGATCCTCAGTGCTGGCTGGTTAGGAAAATAGGCTTGAACGTCTGGAAAGGGCAATTCTGCAACAGATTTCTCAGAGCAGTTGTGCGTCTGGGAACTTTCTGCTGTCTGGGGTGCCTACTTCTCTTGGGACTGAATCCCTTGGAAGCGAATCTGCTGCCCGCGCCTCAAGTGCATCCGCTACCAAGAACGCTGGCGCAACAGGGCGATTGGTCTCAGGGCGACTATTTTGATCAGATTCAGAAGACTCAGCCAGAGTATTTGGTTTGGTCACAGTTTCCGATCGCGGTTTATATCGAACCTGTCACGGATGGAGACAGGCGGGCCCAAGCCTGGGTAAAAGCGGTACAAACGGCGATTCAAGAGTGGACTGTATTTTTGCCGTTGCAAACCGTGAGCGAACCAGATCAGGCAGATATTCAAGTGTTGCGATCGTCCATTCCTTTACGGTCTCAAAATCTTCGTGCGGCTCGTGTGCGATCGGCTGAGACGAGATATGAACTGTACACAAAGCAGATTTCTAATTCTTCGGCCATCTTGGCGCATCGCTGTACGGTGATCGTCAAGCCAAATCAGGCGATCGACTATGTGTTGGCCTCTGCCCGCCACGAGTTGGGTCATGCATTGGGAATTTGGGGGCACAGTCCGCTACAAACGGATGCCCTGTACTTTTCTCAAGTCCGCAATCCGCCTTTGATTTCTCCGAGAGATGTGAATACGCTTAAGCGAGTTTATGAACAACCGACGCGATCGGGCTGGCCAATTCCCAAAACGGGAAAAAGCTAAAAGCTGCTGTAACAAACTCTCATATCTGCATACCTGGTTAACCCTTTTTAACTTTCAGCAGGCTGGCTTGATCGCAGGTCTTTCACACTTTTGTCAGGTTTGTCCTCAAGGATCGTGGGTTGAGACGGGGCGTGGGGTTCAGTCAAAATTAGACTTGTGGGACTGGTAGGCGATCGCAGGGCAACCAATGCACTTTTGATCACAACCGCAGTCGGCACCGCAATCACAACTCCCAGCAGTCCGCCGACCCTCGCTCCTGTGAGAATTGCCAAAAATACCCAGACCGGATTTAGCCCCGTCACACTGCCAATAATTCTGGGTGCAATCAGGTTTTCGACAATTTGTTGGACGATTAGCGCAGAGATTAGCACTTCAACGCCCACTCCAATGTCACGCAGCGCCACCAACAAGGTGACCAGGGCAATTCCAACAGAGCCGCCAAAAGGAACAAGCGCCATTGTGCCGATCGTCAGCCCAAACAGCAAGCCAAAGGGCACCCGTAAAAACAGAAAAATGATTGTCAGCGCAGACCCCATCATCGTTGCGGAGATCAACTGCCCGAAAAAGAAGTTTTGAAAGCTAAGGCGCAACGTTTCAGAAAAGGGCTGACGAATCTTAGCGGGCAACCACTCTACCAGGCTGGCCCAAAGTTGGTCGCTGTGCTGCAAGAGATAAAACGTCAAGACCAGCGTTAGCAACACATCTAGCAGACTGGTTACCGTAAAGACTGCCAGATTTAAGACTTCTGAGGTCAGACCTTGTAGCGAACTTTTGAGGCGATCGTTGATCTGTTCTGCCAAAATATCCAAATTGATCGGAAACCCTGCCCCCTCAAGCTGGTCGTTGAGCAAAACTAGCTGTCTTTGACCAGAGTCGATCCATTCTGGCAACCGGACGACGAGTTGTTGAGCCTGCTCGATCGCCAGAGGCACCAGCGTCACGCCCAACCCCAACAGCACCGACAACGCAAACAGAAAGACGACGATCGCCGCCCGTCCGCGCGTTGCCCCATGCTGCTGCATCAACCCCACCGGATAATTGAGCAAAAAAGTCAGCAGGGATGCCGCGATCAAGATGACAATTAACGAGTGGAAGTAGTCAAATATCGATGAGAAAGCCCAGGCATTTAAGACCAAAAGCGGGGCTGTAAGCGCGATCGTGACCACACGGGCCACCGGAGTAATTTCGTTCCACCAATTGAGCAGCTTGTTGCTTTTGTGCATGTTGCAGCCAAAAATAACAGTAGCGATCGATTCACATCAACCTTACGTTTATTATCCCTCTCCTTCACACTCTGGCTCATCCTCCCTAATTCTGACTTTTGGCTATGCGCGATCTTGATTCCTTTGAAAACGACGACATTCAACACCTCAAGCTGTTTTTGTATCTGCTGCCTGTGTTTGGTTTTTTTCCGGCTCTGTGGACGCTTTATCGACATCAAGGAACGAGACAGGAGCGATCGTTGAGTCGGTTGGTGATCAAATTGGCGCTGGGCTGGTTGGTGGCTTATTTTTTGGTCGGTTTTGGGGCAAGCACGTCTGAATCGTTGCAGTTGCCGCTATTGGTCACGGGTAGCCTTCTGACATCGGGCTATTTTTTGGTGAATTTGTGGCTGATGGTGCGCTTGTGGAAACGTAAAGCGATAGAGCTTCCGCTATTGGGACGAGTGGGAAGGCTTCCTTAAGTTGGGTTGTTTGCTTCGTTAAAGGTGCTCCTGCCCCCCAACCCCCCATTCTGACGTGAATTCGATAAGAGGTTTTCCGCTTCGTTGTTCACGGCTTCTGCCCCTCAACCCCCCAATTTTGGGGGACTTTCAGAGAGGAATTCTGGTTCAAAGTCCCTCA
>NZ_JBJPHU010000246.1:0-2722 GCF_052939515.1 Phormidesmis sp. 146-33 | reverse complement strand
CAGATTTCTGGCGATTTGGCAACCCCTTCTTGAGAATGGTGCAAGATCTGAGGTATTGCTGAAATTTCTGGATTCGTCTTCCCTTCCACCAATAGTTTCAAAATTTCTAATTCACGGGGAGACAGTTCAACTTTGGGGGTTTGCGATCCTACGGAGCTTGGCGAAGCCAATCGCGGGGGCTGTAACTGGGCAATCACGATTCGAGCGATCTGCGGATCGAGGTAAATTGCTCCTTCTTGTACAACGGCGATCGCATTCAAAAGCTGCTGCAAACTTGTGCCTTTAATACAATAACCATCAGCCCCACAGGATAATGCGGCAATAATCTCAGTCTCTTCTGCATGGGAGGTCAGCATCAAAATGCGGACATTTGGCAACTTTATTTTAAGTTGCTGCGTTGCTTCAATCCCATCAAGCTGTGGTAATCCTACATCCATAATCACCAAATCTGGCTGGAGTTGACTGACGATGGCGATCGCAGCATATCCATCAGCCGCTTTTCCAACGATCTTAATTGCCGAGTGTGATGACAGAAATTGCACCAACCCCATCTGCATGACTGGATCATCTTCTACTAACACAATTTTGAGGGGTTCCAGGTGGGAATTTAGTGTTTCTGACATGATGGTTTTGCAAGTTAATTGCCCTAACAGTCGCGATCTTTAGACTGCGAAACTATTTTCCTTAGAAATTGTACTTCAAAGCTCCGATGAATCACAATTTTCATACGGTGCGATTCGCTGGCAGTCAACAGCGATCGAACTGTTCAAGGAGTCCACTCAGTTCATTAGACATCTTGGGTGCATCCCATTTGTGAACCAACTCGCGAACTCCGGATTGCTCATCTTCTTTACAAACGTTGCATAGCCAATACATTCAAATTCAACTACCTCATTGTTCAAGCGGGAAACCATCATAATTTCACCGATTGTTCGCTGTTCTCCAGTAAAGAGTTGAAAATTGCTCTCAAATTTCTTGTAACTTCCTCCGAATGCTTGATTGAGATTGAAAAGTCATTCACTCAAGCAACGGTTCATTTCCAAATCACCTAAGTCCAAAAGCTGATTCTCGTTGCTTAGTCAGACGGTCTGTTAATTCTGCAACGCAAGTTTGACTATAGATACTAACGATCGTACTAATTGCTGCGATTGTTGCAGCGATCGTCGCAGTGATAACTTCAGACTTCATTGCAATTAGGCTACCTCTATGATCGCTCACATCCTACCTAAACCTAACCACAAACAGATGAGTTTTCAACAACTATCACCACGCAGGATATGAGCGAGATAACGTTCCCGCTCACCGGACGCGATAACCTCTGCATCTCACCGATAACTTGACTTCGTTCCGGTGCAGCGGGATTGTTCGACTGTGGCAGCTTGAGCAACATTAAGTGACCAACTTAAGTGTTTCTAGTCCAGAATTGAGAGCCTCCTGATTCGAGTGTTCAGCACCAAAGATGGATTCCATTAAAGCGAACATCAGATGATAAAAAGGTGATCGATCCAACCATGATTCAACCGCTGGGTAAGTTGATATGAGTTGCTCAACAAACGGACGATCATAACTGACAAAAAGCCCCGCAATGTCCCAGCCAGGATCACCCCATCCCAATGAAGCAAAATCAATGATGCCTGTTATGTTCTTTTCTCCATCCCACAAAATATTACTCGAACCAAAGTCACCGTGTCTCAACACACAAGGCAGACTCGGCAATTGCTCAAGGTGTAATTGAATTTGAGAACGCAAAACTTCAGCCGTAGACGAAGCGACTCTGGAAAAAATAAACTGCTCTGCTCGATCAAGAAAATTCGTCCACCATCTGTGATCGATACGGGGTAAGTCAATACTATTCAAAGTGTCTGGCGCAATTTTATGCAATGACTTCAAGAAATCGGCAAGCTGCGCGGCTAGACGCTCCTTAGTTAGATGGCTCAGATTTTTTACTGACCAGAGCGGTTCACCTGGAAGTTGACGGTGAAGTGCAACGACTTCATCTCCAACCTCTACAACTTGCATTTGGGGAACTGGGAGTGTGAGATGGGCGAGAAGTTGAGGCAAAATAGCAGCCTCTCGACACACTCCTGCGATCGCCTCAATATTATGAGGGCGACGAACTACAACGCTACCCAAGATAGCAACATCACTGTTTTGGCTGTCTATAATCTCCATGCGAGTCCCCGTCATTCAATCTAAGGCTTACATATCCGCTCCAATTTCTGCAATCGTAGCAGTCGAACGTTGCCCATAACCCGCCGCTAATAGCTATCATAGCCTACCGATCAGCTCTCAACGGTCGGGTTCATGGGCATTGTTATGCAGCGATCACGAGTGCTGCTTAGTCGTTGGATTGTCACCGTTGCCGAGCCGATGCTGCATAAAGACCGCCGGACAGAATACCCAGTACGACTGCAATGATGTTCCCAGCAATTGCCCATCCGCCTGTCAAAACTGTCAACGACAGCGCGACGAACAACGGACAACCGATAAGACACATAAATCCCCAGCTTTCAAGACCACGCATTGAAACCTCCGTTGTTACCGAGCTACCATAGCACCCCAATTTATTCTGGTCTGTTTTCATTATTAGCCGCATAACGTCTAAAGTGAGCGGCGGCGAGAGAACTAAAACGAAGTGCGAAGACTCTCTACCGTCCGCTCCACTGTGTTGTGTACGCCCAGCATGGGCGTGAACTAATGGGGTGAAAGTCCCCTGTCGGAG
>NZ_JBJPHU010000045.1:0-48090 GCF_052939515.1 Phormidesmis sp. 146-33 | reverse complement strand
ATTTACTGTCCTCTCTTGCATTCCGGCTTCCTAGTTTTGTCAGTCAAGCAGGGTTAAGAGGAGTAACTCTTCCAAAAGACCGTAAAACCAGTTTGACCAGGTGATCCGTCCCAATTCCTCCACTCCAAGAACGAATCAAGCACGATCGCACCCCTCACCCAAGTAACCCGTAACGGGAACAAACCTTGGACATGAATGCGATCGTAACGGCTCTAATCAAGCGACTCGTTCTAGGGGCTGGTGAAGAGTGAAAATAGCCTCCTGTATTAGAAGGCATTAACAGACTGCTCTAACGTGAGTTGGCTCCAGCTTCTCTGAGCCTTTCGAGGATTTGATCTTGGGACAGGGGAGCCGCTAGTTTTGAAACCTTCTCCATCAGACCAGGGATAAAACGATTTCCCCACACAGCAAGCTGACTTTGCCAGCCCACTAAAATCTCTGGCGATTCCCTTTGCAGCTCCATCACGAGGGATTGAGCCACTTTTTGCGGAGTTGTCGGCACCACCCATCGGAACCACTGAAAGTTCTTCACCATATCTGTATCGGTGAGAGAGGGAAGAAGGGCAATGACCCGGATATTGTGATCCGATAGCTCACTTCGCAGGGCTTGAGTAAACCCTAGAATGGCAAACTTGGTAGCTGAATAGGTGGCCATCGTCGGAGCGGCAATTTTCCCCATCAGGCTAGAGACATTGACGATCGTTCCTTGTCGCTGCACGGCCATGCGTCTCGCAATCAACCGAGTCATGGTGTACATGCCCATTAGATTAATCGCCATCTCTTCTTGAATGTGAGGCAGTTGAGACTGTAAGAAGGGGACTTGATGAGCAACCCCGGCACAGTTGACCAGGAGATGAACTGGCCCATAATCTCGCCACGTTTGAGCGACCTTGATGTTTACTTCAACGGGTTGGGTCAAGTCCAATGCCAGAGGAACCGCTTCGGCACCCAGAGCCATGATTTCGGTGGCGACTTCCATCAAGCGTGAATGAGTCCTGGCGACTAAAATGATTCGCTGTGCGCCCTGTTTGGCAAACTCCAGCGCGATCTCTCGTCCGATGCCACGAGAAGCCCCCGTAATGAGAACGGTCTTTCCCTGAATATTCATGTTAAAGCCTCCGATGCTGAGGTGTTCGAGTGTTCTCAGCCTTTGCTGAACGGATTGAGGGTGCAAAAAAGCTGAGGAAAGTCTTTGGGGACTGAATTGGCGCAACGATCGCTCAATCGACCTATCTATCTATGACTGCTGCTTTCCAGCCCCACAGCGCACTTCAGGGATTCAGGGGATGGGGTTAGAGTCAAAGATGTAAAGCATGAGACACAACTCCTAGCTGCAAGAATTAACCCGTAATCATTCGACCTGCATACCCTAGCAAAGGGATCAAGTCACTGCAACACTTATTAATAAAAAGGCTGGATTGTGATATTTCGCTATGAGACTCTCAGAAATTTTCGGGTTTTAAGGCAAGCGATCGATCCTTACCTTGCATCACAGTCATCGGTTCCTTCTAGGTTTGTGAAGGTCGCCCCAACTTCCTGAAAGATGAGAAAACCTCGAAACTGGAAGGCTATGTGAGCGAAGCTGAGATCGATCGCAGATGGCACAAGTTCTAGGGGGAAGTGAGAAATGATCAACAGCCTGGGATTTCTGCCAAATAAGGTGCCTGAACCACTGTTTCTATCCAGGGGTGTTCAGGATCAATGAAGAAGATGACGGCCCGACGAGCGCCATCGGAAGTATATGGCTCAGGGAAGTCAACATTTTCAAATCGAGCGATCCCATTTCCGTTAGCGATCACCGATGGCTCATCGTTACCCCAATCAAAACCCACGTAATATTGCCCTCCAGGACGCAAGTCTGGCACAGTCAACCCACTATCCCGGCAAATTGTGACTAGAGGCGGCACATAGTAGCCATACCCGATCGTCGCAGACGTTGAGGTATTCGCGCCGTCGCTGGCTGAAATTTGGAGCGTTGATTAAACTCAGCGAGGCTGTCACTGGCCCCGCTGGTCTTCAAAACCGTGCTTGAGGTAGGGTAGGCGACCAACGAGTTACCAGTGCTGGCACTTTTCCAATCGCCCCCCTCCAAACGACGCATGACCGTTTCCGTATCACGTCGCTTTCCAGTATTGTTAGCCCTCTGGATTTATCTGTAGAATTGCCTTTTGTTGTGCCCCACAGGATGCAAGGCTCAAATAGCATAAATTCTTTATTTATTGCATGATGAGGACAGGATTCTGTCAATTTTTAAAAAAAATGCCAAAGAGTAAGACATGCGTATCTTTAGCAAGTAAACTCCCTGCATACAAATTTTTCGCATAAATAAAATAAATATGGATCGTGGATTAAATAACTCCGAAATTTCACCCTCACCCTAGCCCTCTCCCCAAGGAGAGGGAACCAGACTCTAGCCCCCTCTTCTCCCGAAGGAGAAGGGTTGGCGAGGGCTTCGCCCCACTTCTTGAGGAGGGCGATCCGAGACTTCTACAATTGTTGAAGTTATTCAATTCTCATTCCATTGGCTTGATGTAGGCGAGTACTTTCCGAAAGGGTATTTAGGATGATTCGCGGGCTATCAAAGCACGGAGTTGTATTATTAGCTACTTTGGGGATTTTGACAGACGAATCTTTATCTATTTCACAACCAGCTCTAGCGCGACCAGATCGATGTAGTGTGCAGCAAATCGAGAATAATATCGAAAGTCTGCGCGCCGATCCTTCTCTTGTAGATGCCTTGGCTACCTGCGGCTCAGATGCCCTTCCAATTCTTCTGCGTTATCTTGATCAATCATTTACCGAGGACTCGGCGGATGGCGAGTATCAGCGACTCCTCATTATTACCTGCCCTCTCTAACTTGCAGCGTTTTGCTCGTGATAAATCAAATCTCATTCCAGGTGGCATTAACCCAACCTCTTTAGAAAGAAAACTTAACGGTGCAATCTTAGCGATCGCTGAGAACTCCGATGACGACACAGATTTTCGTATTCAAGCGTTTGAATCTTTAGAGACAAACAAACTTAGACCCGATGTATTGAAAGAGATAAAGAACTCTATAGCCAGCGCTTTACTGAAAGTTATTCAAGATTAAACCAAGAAACCAGAAGAGCATTTAGATGCAGTTTCTAAACTAGGGGAGTTGTATCACAACAAGGCAATTCCTCACGCTCAGATAATTGCTCCAGTTCTAACTCAAATTGTGTGCTAAATCCGAAAGCGATACCCGATGCCCCGCACCGTTTCAATACATTCCTCGCCTAGCTTTTTGCGTAAGTGTCCCACATAGACATTCACAATATTGGTGCCAGGATCATAGTCATAGCCCCAAATCCGATCGAGTAGCTGTTCACGAGTCAGAACTTGTCCTGGATGGCGAAGAAAGACTTCTGCTAATAAAAATTCTCGTGCTGAGAGATCGACCGCTCGATCGCTGACCCACGCCTGTCGCGTCAAAAGGTTCAGCATCATCGTTCCAATTTTGAGAATTCCTTCTTCCTTAATGCGTGGAACTTGACGATTGCGTAGCTGAACGCGCACCCGCGCCAGCAATTCTTCAAACCGAAACGGCTTGGTAACATAGTCATCCGCTCCACCATTCAACCCAGCTAAAGTATCGTCTAGTCCATCACGAGCGGTTAGCACGATGATCGGTAATGTCTCACCCTGCCCTCGGATGGTAGCTAAAACCTCCAGTCCATCCAGATCGGGTAATCCCAAATCTAGAATGAAGAGATCAAAATCGCCGCTTTGAGCAATTTGGGTTGCCTGTTTTCCTGTATGGACGATCGTTAAGTTAAACCCGTGTGCCTGGAGTCCGGTTTCCAAAAAGGCGCAGATGCGAAGATTGTCCTCGGCGATTAGTATCCTGCTCATCGGTATCTAGAGAGTGAAGAGGCATCACAAGCATAAAAGTAGAGCCTTGACCCGGATAGCTTTCTAGCTCGACCCAGCCCTGGTGAGCGCGGATAATTGCGCTGACGATCGCGAGTCCCAACCCATGTCCTTCAACCGTGACATCTTGTTTAGTTGCTCGTGCAAATCGCTCAAAAATACGAGTTTGGTTTTCGGGAGCAATGCCTTCACCCGTGTCGCGAACCCATAGATAGGCATATTTTCCCTTGATTGACGAACCCAGGGTGATTGTATCGCCTGCTTGAGTATGGCGGATGGCATTTTGAACCAAGTTCATCATGGCTTGGGTGAGGCGCTGACGATCGACCGTGATCGGACTTAACCCTTTGGCTTCTAGCCGCCAATCTCGAACGGCAAGGGAGCGAGCTTTGAGGTAGATTTCTTCCGTCATCCAGTCTAATTCTTCAGCCCTGGGATGGAGAAAATCTGGATGATCTGCTTTGGCGAGAATCAGGAGATCGTTCACCAGTCGAGACATGCGATCGAGTTCGTCCATCAGTAGTGTGATGGTTGTTTCTTGCTGATCAGGCGAATACTTCAGCATTTCTAAATGCCCTTGAATCACGGTAATAGGAGTCCGCAATTCGTGACTGGCATCTTTGAGAAATTCTTTTTGGCTGTCGAAGGCCAGTTGCAAGCGATCGAGCATTTCATTAAAGGTGTCGTCCAGTTCGGCAATCTCGTTGCGCCCCTGGATTGAGATGCGTTGGGTCATGTCAGATTCTGTGATCGATTGGGCGGTGGTAGTCAGCAGTTTGAGGGGTGCTAAAATCTTTCCGGTCATAATCCATGCCAAAGTAAGACAGAGCGCTAACGTGATCAGCGCAACCTGAGTAACGAGTGCGATCGCGCGATCAATCGCCTGAAATCCCGCAGAGGCATCGTGAATCGCGACGATGTAAGCCGTTTCGTCACCGAATGTGATGGGTTCTACCGCGTAGTTGATTTTCTGATTTGAAGTCGATAGGCTGCCGTAGGAGGATAAACCATTTTGCTTCCAAGTTTGGATGATTTCACGCGGTATAAAATTTTTGGGTAAGGGCGAACTCGTTTTATAGATCCGATCTCCAATGAACATCACAATGTACTCATTGCGAGTTGGCGCATAATTTGAAAGCAAGCGATCGAACAAAGCAGGCAATGTCTTTGCGGACTGCTCACCTTTGAGTCGGTTTTTTTCAACCATTAGCTCAAATTGCTCAACCCGTTGACTGAGTGCTTCTTCTGAACGAGTTTGAAGACTGTGACAGAAGATTTGGCGCGTGGCTTGTAGCAAAATCAGTGCGGTTCCGACGGTCAGAAGAGAATACCAGACTAACAATCTGAGGCGAACTCCAGCGATGACTCGGTACCATGCAGGAAACGTTGGCATGAGGGTTGTGTTGCAGTTTGTTGGTGTGATCTTATCAATCATGTGGTTAGTTGGGGGAACACATTTCGAGGGGAGTCCATAAGTCAGACACCCCCAGCAAAGCTGGTGGCTTGATGAATGTGACCGCCCCAAGGGCGGGTGTCCTTGCTGAAGGTGTCTGTGAGTCAATTAGAATCGTCCACTTTGCTCAAACACTTCTTGCTCTCGGATATACCGACGCACCACCTCCTCTTCAAATCCAACGGTTGAGACGGCGTAGCCCCGTGCCCAGAAATTCTCTCCCTCAAAATTGCGCTGCTTGCCTTTGAATCGACGGGCAATTGCAATGGCACTTTTGCCCTTGAGAAAGCCGATCACGGACGACACGGCATGTTTCGGCAGAATCGCAATGCACAGATGCACATGATCCACCAGCAAATGTCCTTCGATGATCTGGCATTCTTTTTGACGCGCCAACTCATGAAACACCGGCCCCAAATATTGCCGCAACTCCAAAAACATGGTCTTTCGACGATACTTGGGCACGAAAATCACGTGATACTTGCAATCCCACTTGCTGTGAGAAAGGCTTTGATACAATTCCGACATGTGTTTATCCTCCTACGGTTCGGTTCAAGCCACCGTGGGAGTTACTTTACACGCGCTCAGGAACGCCGGAAACGCTAAAAGCTGTTCAAGTCGCACTGGTAAAACCAGTGGCTTACCTTCTGAGCTACTGACAAGTTACAGCCTATGCCGTCTTCCTCAAGGATCTTAAGAAATGATTGAATCTGCGACAATTTGCACGAACCACTTTTTGTTGCTCGATCGTATGCAGCACCACAAATGCCAGAAATGTATAAGACAACCAAAAATGTAGACTCCGCCCGACTTCTACCAGTGCTTTGTCTTCTGAGAAGAAATCTGGTAAGACTAATCCAAAAAGCTTGACGTTTCTGGCTCTAAAAGAATTAGAGAAAAAATATCCACTGACCGGAACACCCCACATCAAGACATACAAGCTGGTATGAAGTACTACAGTCTTAAACCAGGCAACCGTAAATTTTGGCGATCGCTTCGTATATTTTTTCCACCACACTTGTAGTAACAGAAAAATTCGCCAAGTCAGAAACGCCATCGATAACACCCCCATCGACTTATGAAAATCATAAAATGCACCTCGGAATGAAACCGATCGATCCAGTTGTGACATAAACGTTCCCGTGACAAATAAAATCAAATACACCGCAGCCATCCACCAATGAACCGACATTAAATATTTGAATGCAGAGTTCATCCTGGGTTTGATCGATTGAATAAGTTCCATTGAGACCTCTCGAAGAATTAGCGTGAGCTGGTTTGCTGAGTAGTCGGTTGGACAGATTGCAGCGTAGATTTGCGGTGAGTGATGTCGCGCAAAAGCCCCATCAGTGCCGGAACGACTGTTGGAGTCAGAATTGTAGAAAATGCTAATCCACCTGTGAGGACAATTCCTAAACCTTGATAGAGTTCAGATCCCTGTCCCGGAAGGACTGCCAGCGGCAACATTCCCAGGACACTCGTTCCCGCTGACATAAAGATGGCTCTAAGACGATCTTTTGTCGCGTTGTACAAAGAGGCATCGTAGTCTTCTCCCTCTTGCTGGAGTTGCAAAGCCCGATCGACCAGCAAAATGGAGTTATTGACAACAACGCCTGTCAAAATCAAAAATCCCAGCGCAGTAATCATGTCTAACGGAACATTCAATCGAAAAACCTGGTTAGCAATCACTAAGCTCAACAAGGCACCACTCATTCCCATTGGAACCGTTGCCATAATCACCAATGGGTAGAGAAACGAACGGTACAACGCAACTAGCAACAAGTAAGTGACCAAGATGGATAATACAAATGCCGATGCTAACTGAGTAATCGTCTGCGCCAATAAATCAGCAGACCCGGCCAACTCGACTCGATAGCCTGCTGGCAGACTTGATCGCAGCGGAATTAAAATTTCTTGCTCTACGCGATCGACAATCTGACCCAGGGGAGCATCAGCGGCTAGAGAAGCCGTCAGAGTAATCGATCGCTCCAGATCGACATGGTTAATCACATCGGCTCCGGTAGTTTCTTGTACTTCGGCAACATCAGAAAGTTGCACCTGTCGCCCACCTCGCCCAAATATTGGGAGTTGTCGCAATTGCTCAGGCGTTTGGACGGACGTATTTTGCAGTTCCACCGAGATATCCAACTCTTCTTTTCCATCAATAAACTCGGATGCCAAGCGACCGCCGAGCGCAGCTTCGACCAAGCTACCGAGTTCGGCTTCTGACAGTCCTGTTTCTGCCAAACGTTCGCGATTTGGGATGACCTGTAACTCACCTGCTCCCATGACAAAATTTGATCGAATATTTCTAACGCCACTCATGGCTCGAATCTTGCCTGAAATCTCTCGATCGATATTACTAAGTTGGTCTAGATCAGCCCCGATGATATCAATTTCAAACTCCTTCCCTGGATCACGGAAAATAGAAAACCGCGTGGGAACGAGAAACCGATAGCCTGCAAAATTTTGGCTGGCTCGCCGCATTCGCTCAATCATGTCAGCAAGTCCCTGAGTGGTCGCAAACTGGGGCTTGAGAATTGCAGTGACGGCTCGAACGCCTGGTCGATCGACATATAAAACTCGCTCGATTTCTGGCTGCGATCGCAGAAACTCTTGCACCGGACGTGACTGTTCGATCGCTTCAGGAATGCTAGTCCCTGGTAGTGGCTCTGCTCGCCAAACAACTAAGTTACGATTTCCTTCTGGCAAATAGTCCATCGCAGGCAACAGAAAAATACTCGTGATCAACAACCCAACTGGAATCGAAAGCATCAACAATCGACGACCGACCTGTCTACGCCCAATCGACCAACTGACGGTCGATGCCACAAAAGATTCCAGCTTGCCTTGAAAATGTCGAAAGATGGCAGATGTGAGAAAAACTGCCTGTTCGATGCGGCCGAAAATGCTTCTCGGTCGTGGATTTGTCGAAGCGGATTGATTACTCAACACTCGTCTTGCTTCAGCCTCGTTGAGAAAGAGTCCTGACAACATCGGAACGAGCGTGAAGGCGATAAACAATGAAAATAGAGTTGAACAAGACAACACGATCGCCATGTCTGCAAAAAGCTGACCCGCTTCACCCGTGACCAGGATCAACGGAACAAAGACCACAACGTTACTGAGGGTCGATCCCAGCATTGCGCCCCAAACTTCCTGCGTTCCGTCGATCGCGGCTCTCATTGCAGGTTTACCCTGTTGCAGGTGGGTAAAGATATTTTCGAGAATGACGATCGCATTATCAACCACCATGCCAATAGCAAACGCAAGCCCTGCCAAACTAATGATATTCAGCGTGCGCCCTAGCAATGACATCACAACGAAGACCATGATGGAGGCAACCGGAAGCGTTAACATAATCACAGCAACCGTCCGAATTGATCCTAGAAATAAAATCAACACGATTGTTGCAAGAACGGCGCCGCTGATGATGCTTTCTACCACAAATCCAACAGATTGATTGATGTACTGGCTTTCATCGTAGTGATAGGCAAATTGAATGCCTTCTTTGCGTTGGTCAAACTCGGTTTGCAGTTGCGAGATCGTGTCTCGAACGCCTTTCGCGACCTGCGGAACATTCGCCCCAACTTGCCGCATCACCGCGATCGCAACCGTAAGGTTACCATCCCGCATCAATGCGCTGTCCTGCGGCTTACGACCCATTGCGATCGTTGCCACATCGCGAATATAAACTGTTCCTGAGCTATCTCGACGCAGCACAAAATTTTCGATTTGGGATAAGTCTTCAGCTCGACTCACTGTTCTGACCCGGTACTCTCTGCGACCGAGCCTGAGCGGCCCACCTCGAATATCACGATTATTTTCTTGCAAAACCCGAACGACATCCCCGATCGATAAATTACGATCAGAAAGTGCTTTCGGGTTGACTTTAACCTCAACTTCTCGCTCTTGTCCGCCAATCACTAAAAACTGTCCCGTTCCCTCAACTCGTCTCAAACGTGGAACAACCACCTCTTCAGCTAAATCTCGATACCGATCTGCATCCGCCTGGAATCCTTCTTGGGGTGAAAACGGAATCCACATCATCGGGGAGCTATTTCCACCGACAAGATCTACACTCGACTCATTCGCTTCGGGTGGCAAACTCTCGACTTGCTGCAAGCGGTTACTCACATCTACTAACCGTTCTTGCACATTGGAGCCTTCATTGAATTCTAGTGAAATGTTGCTCCGCCCAGAACTCGAAGTGCTGCTAATTTCTTTAACTCCAAGCACTTGTTCTAGTTGCTCCTCGATCGGGCGAGTAATCAGATTTTCAACTTCTGTTGGAGCCGCGCCGGGATAGGTGGTGGTGATGGTGATTTCCGGTCGATCTCCCCCAGGTTGTAATTCTAACGGCAAGTTAAGTAGCGAAAACACTCCGAGTAATGCAAGCAGACAAAATAAAACAAACGTGCCGTGTCGCCAACGGACTGCAATTTCAATCAGGTTCATTGCTCACCACCTTAACGGTCATGCCGTCTTGTAAACCGTCTCCACCGCGAGAGACGATCGCTTGTCCAGGTTGTAGTTCACGACTCGCTATCGCAACTTGCGCTCCCATATCTGCCACGATTTCGACGGAGATCGGCTTGGCTTTTTGATCTACGATCGTGAAGACAAACCATTGGTTTTGGCGTTGCGTCAACACATCTCGCGAGACCACAAATCCAGTTCGATTGCTGGGTTGAATGAGTGTCGCTTCAACAGCCATTCCGGGAATCAAGCCTTGCGGTGGGTTAGCAAGTTCTACCCGAACCCGTTGTCGTCGAGACGCTTAATCTGCCGTCGGTGCGATCGCGGTAATCGTCGCGCGTTGTTTCCAGTTAGGTAAAGCGCGGGTGGTCAGCTCAACCGCCATTCCGGGTCGAACTTGGCTCCCCAAATTTTCGGGAACTTCTAAGAAAACGTCGAGCTGGCTGCGATCGACCAGCGTGATCAACTCACTATTCAGCCCAACCAAATCCCCTTGACTGACTCGTCGCGTTTGCACAACTCCTGCTGCGGGTGCGATCACTCTAGTTCGCTGTTGGGAGAGCTGTGCTTGATTCAAGGCTGCAACGGCGGCTGCAACGTTAGCTCTTTGCGCTTCAATCTCCTCACGAATGGGCCCTGCCTGCGCTTCTGCAAGTTCTGCTCGCGCTTCCAGTTGTTCTCCTCGTGCTGCATCCACTCCGGTTTGAGCCTCAATCAATAAGCGCTGCGAGACGGCACCTTGTTTTACCAAATCTTTGGTGCGTCGTAGATTATCTTGCGTTTCACGTTCTCTGGCTTGTGCTGAAGCGAGAGCCGCTTGACGTTGATCAATCACTTCTGGGCGAGTACCGACCTCCAAACGGGCCAGATTGCTGCGCTGTTGGGCGAGACGAGCTTGTGCTTCTGAGACAGCATATTGTTGATCTGAATCATCCAGCACTGCGATCGTGGCTCCTTGCTCGACGCGATCGCCCGCCTGAACTAGAATTTGCTTGACCACTCCACCAGTTTGCGCTCGAATCGTGGATTGCTGACTGGCTTCAACTTGTCCAATCAGTTGAATTCGAGTCTCAGCATTGCCCAGTTTCAGTGTTGTGGTTTCAACCGCGCGAGGCGGCGAACTTGCCTGTGACTGTGCGATCGCAGCTTGGGGTTTGCCAATCGGAGTCAAAAAACGCCAAATTGTAAAGCCGCCCGCGATCGCCACCAAGACTGCTAGCCACACCCAAGATTTGCGGCGAACTGAAGAGGGATCTGCGTCTTGAGCAAACAGCGATAGTTGCTCGACGTTGGAATCGGTAGAGTGAGGGTTTGAGGGTTCCATAGCACTGGGGAAGGGGCAATTGTATGTCCACAACGGCCAGTATCCAGGAGTCAAATAAACTGAACATAAATGATTGGTGAAAAAAAATTTACGATCGATCTTTCATGACTGTGAAGTCGTTACTGTGAAGTCGTTATGCGACATCTTGCACCCCGCTCAATCGGCTGGTGTTTCGACCCACTCCACATTTGAGGCTAATCTCATGCAACACAAATGGATATGGTCTGTGATCACGATCGCGCTTTCAGCTACATTGACAATGACTGCAACGCTCATTGAAACGCCTGAAGCAGAGGCTCATCATGGGTGGAGCGAGTTCAATGACAAGCAGACGCTCAATCTCACTGGAAGAATTCGGAGTGTCGGCTATGACAACCCCCATGCAGTGATTGAACTGGAAGCCTCTGACAAAAAAGTATGGAGAGCAGTGCTGGCTCCCCCCTCTCGAATGCAACGTCGTGGATTACCCAAAAACGCTCTCAAGGTGGGACAGATTGTCCGAGTCGTGGGCTACCCCAATCGATCAGATAGCCGGGAGATGCGGGCAGAGCGCATCATGATTGGTCAAAAGACAGTAGAACTCCGATGATCGAATCACCAGTCGCTACAGAGTGGTTAATCTGGTTGAAAGACAGCGCGTTAGCAGTGGCAATTCGCCAATGGGTTTGGGCTTATCCTCTAATTGAAGCGTTGCATATCTTTAGCATTACTCTTCTAGTTGGCTCTGTTGCAATGTTTGATTTACGATTGCTGGGGGTTTCCCGTCATGTACTGGTCACAGACCTGGCACAACATCTCTTGCCCTGGGCTTATGCCAGCTTTGGAGTCATCCTTCTTTCAGGCTTTCTGCTCTTTGCAATAGATGCCCCTGCGATCGCGCTCAATTTTGCCTTTCGACTGAAATTAATGTTGATTTTAAGTGCAGGGATGAACGCGATCGTCTTTCACTGGAGATTTTATCCATCAATCCAACAGTGGAACCAAGGCGTGAAGCCTCCACAGACTGTGCGAACGATCGCAATTCTCTCACTCATCCTGTGGATTGCGATTATTACCTGTGGATGTCTAATTGCTTATGTCTAAGCTGTTGTCAACTCCATCCCTCGTATGCGTGAAGTTGCTGTAACAAGATTTGACGGTTCTCAAAAAAAGCTCTACCTGTAGCTTGACATTTCTGATTAAAAGGTGTTTACTTGCATGTAAGTCAGTACAAAAGGGTTATGTCAGCCCGTGCCCTAGCATCGGTACTTAATGCAAGCCATTGCGATGGCTTACAGCATTGCTTCACTGCTGCTTGGCAGCGATGTTCACAGTGGAGTGAGTTTGCCAAAGCTCGGCAGTTTTTTGAATGACCTTTTATGCAAGAGCCTCAAAGCATCACTCTCTGAAATGAGAACGGCTGACTATTTGAAAGCAATCTGCTCAACAACCGCTGATAGGCTATCTTTTGATACTTCTTCAACTCAGCAAGATCGTCACGGAATCTGAGGTTATCGCGAACACTGAGCAGAAAATCGAGGATAGGTGGCTTATGGGTATCGAGAGTAAGGCAAATTACCAAGGACAGTATGCTGAATTTTCTGTCGAAGCAGAACTACAGGTTTTCCTAAATTGTCTTTTTGAAGCACTCGGCTCAACCAGTTTTTCCCTCAAAGTCCTGAAGCTCTTAGCCCAACATGACCAAACCTGGACTGAGGAACAACAAAGCTACTATGTTGATTTGCTGAAAAGAAATCACCAACGCTTTCCTCATAATTCAGCAGAGCATTTTCGGTTCAATTGCAGTTCTGATTCGCCTACTTCCATAACTGAATCGAGCTGTGAAACGATTCTCCTTCCAGTCATTCCTGAGCTTCAAGAAGTTTTCGATTTCATCGATACAAACTATCATCGAGCCATATCTCTAGCTGATGTCGCCCAAATCACTAACTATTCGCCTGCTTACTTGACTAAAACTGTTGGTGCCAAAACGGGATGTACTGTCAATGCCTGGATAGTAAAAAGACGGTTGTTTGAAGCGCAGAAGTTATTGAAGCAAACTAAACAAACAATTGAAGAAATTTCTCAGAAAGTTGGTTACTCCAACGTTAATCATTTTTTCCGGCAGTTTCGGCAATCGTATGGCATCACCCCTTCTCAATGGAGAAATAGAGCAGAGAACCTTAGTTAAATAAAGCGTAACTGATGGGAAGTTTTAAGCGAACTGGTGACGATGTTGAGTGCTGAGATTCAGTTACTTGTTTCAGTCAAATTCACTGCCGTCTTGGGTTGCTCTAGCAATCGGTCAAGCCATAACTTCATGTATCTCCGCGAAAACGACTGTGCTTCCCTTTCTTTTTGCAAAGTCATTGCAAGTTGAGCAATCCCAAAATGAACTAGCATTGCTTCGCGTGCTAAATCTTCCGCACTAGACTGCTCACTAATTAGACCTGACGCTTGTGCATCTCTAATCACCTGCTCAAATAATTTAACAAGCTGCTCAAAATGCTGAGTGGCTCGGTCTTTTAAGCTTTGAGGAATCCAACTTTGTCCAATGACAATATTTAAACATATGCAAAACCCTTGATACTCATCTTCAGTCAGATTCATCCACAAGTCGTCGTCTAATGATTGAAAAATTGCGCGGCAGTTTCCCGCGTAGCGCTGACTTAACTGCTCAAACTTATTTTCAACATTAGCCATATACTGGTTAACCGCTTCAAGAGCAAGGTTCTCTTTACTCTTGAAATGATAATGAATGTTTGCCCTACTGATATTAAGCTGCTCAGATATAGTGCTAAAGCTCAAAGCTTCATAACCACCAGTCCGAAGCGTTTGTGCTGCCAGCTCTAAGATTTTATTTTTCATCTCTAATGATCCTAAACTATTTTTGTCGCTTCTAAGAAAGCTGATTCAATAGTCATTTTTAAAAGACATCACTGTGTTCAAGAACACAACTAGAATCCAAATATATCACTCTTCGTTTGATCAATCAATTTGGACTGACTAAACTCTATTAAGAATTAGTCATAAAAGTAAAAATATGTCACCTTTAGAACTAAATAATGCATTGGAAATGAATCAACTCTAACCTATTGTTAGAAGGAACAGATCACAAGTGCAAGACTTTTGCATTGAAGAATAGTTTTGCAGAATAAAGCACTTTATCTGTTAATAAGAATCAAATCCGAGCAAGTAAGAGTTGTGAATTCTCTTTGTCTTAGGAGGTAACTAGCCATGTCTTATTTTGTGCTAAGTAAAGGTAAATTTCGTCGCGTAATTCTTCAAAATCTACTGGATTTTATTCAGGATCTATACGTCTCGAAGACCCTAGAAACCGTGAAGCACGACAAAGATTTTGTCAAACATGAGCCTTATGCTTTACCAAAACACTACACAACTGAGGAGTACCAGTTTGAAGTGAGACGTGCCCTCAAGAAGGCTGTCTACCTCTTCCCAGATCTTAGTCCGTTAGAGCATCATATTGATGTATGTCTACAAGCAATTGCTAATTCTGATGCAGCAACCACTTATCTAAAAGCTTGCTTCACAATCTTTGCCGTTCAGTCTGATTGGCTAAATTTGTTGGAAGATCGGGACAGTTCCGATTTTGATGTGGAGGCGGATGAAAATTATCTCAAGATCAGGATAAAGGACTCGGAAATTGCATGGAATGATCAGCAGTATGCAGCTACCAATGGAAGTACTGGAAATCACATTGGAAACACAATTCTGCTCCGCTCAGTTGCTGCATTACTCGAAGCATTACGGTGCAATCAGCGAAAGCCTTCTTGGGTCGAGTTTCTAGCTATTCGAGTTGCCTATCAATTATTAGAGGAAGGAAAGCGACTGGTCTACCCGTACCGTCCTTGGGGCAACTCTGGATTTCGTAGTGTGCAAACTTACATGTCGATTACTGACCCTGGTGAGGGGCACCTCTTTGGCACTGCCCAAACTTTAGATCGTATGAAGGGGGTTGTAGTTCATATTGAACATTTAGAGCGCGGCAAGTATCAAGACCGCAATCAAATGGAGCCTTACCGTATCCCTGCAATTAAGGCAGTGGCAAAAGTGCGATTACACGTTGGCTCTGACGCACCTTGTTCTTCGTATGTTGGCCGTCCGGTGTTTGAGAGTAAACACTTTGAGGCAAGTTTACTTAAAGCGGTCAACACTTTTTCGAGTGCTTGCACTGCCATGTTTATGGATGGTTTAGCAGAGTGCAAGATTGCCATTGAGCAAGTGACTGCAACTGAAGCGATTCGATTCATGCAGTGTTTAGTGGGTGCAACTAGACTGGACAAGACATCTCAAGTTTTTTCTGCCGCATTCAATATCAATACGCCGATTTTGGATGATCGTGAAGAAACGAGACGTAAGCATCACGGTAAGCCAGTTTGGGTGCGGCAACGCATGGCGATCGCAAAGCTAGGGATTGAGCTGGCTGCGGAGGGTGGTTTTGACAAGGTGACTTGGGACGGTACAGCAAATACTTATCCAAGCGCCTGTGTATTAGAACAACTGTCTCATGCTGAAGCTGTTGAGTTAGTTCATACTGCCCACGAACTTGGTCTACTGACCTACTTTTCAGCAGGTTTCCGATTTCACCATTTGCCAAAAGCAGTTCACACGGGTGTTGATGGTGTAGGTGTAGGTGGCGCACAGATTCTACGCTATATGGACTATCAAACTGGATTTCACGGCCCTTTTAAACCTGACAACATTGAAACCATCCTGAAGATTCGGGACGAAGCCGAAGAAAGCGAGTTAGGGCAAGCATCAGTGATACTCGCACGGCTTGATCGGCTCTACTTTGAGGGATGTATTACCGAATCTGACAACTCGCTGCGAGTTGCCCTGTTTGAGGCAGTTCAACAACAAGATCAACCACGTTATACCCAACTCGTAAAGCAACTCGAACACATCCAGCAATTGCCGTTTGATACTGATCACCCACTTATTGAATGGGGAAAGCGATTGATTGATGCGAACCGTCACAAACCGCTCTGTGCTGCAAAAATGAGTGTTGAGGAACGGTCAAACCTGATTCAGCGCGTGAGAAACAGTGTTGAAGCTCAGGATCTAGAACTGTTAGCAGAAGACTTGTCCAGTGTCCAGTCCCACCAAATTATTATCCGTCGGCGACTTGATGCTTCACAATCGATGCTTCAAGCTGCCTAAGGCATTGGTGCCTCAATAACGCTCATTACCCAATCGCTAAGTAAGTATGCGTAGTTATATTGTCGATTATAGTGCGACCATCTTGCTTGCACTATATCTAATATTCAATATGACTACCTACCGAACAGTAATCCTCGAATGAATCAAGCCTTGAGTTGAAGCAAGTCAATTACGTTCATTTAAGAGTAAGTATGCCAGATCAGAATCGCTCTAAATTCTTTGCGATCGCAGCCCTAATTTTGCTGTCAGGAATTTTGGGTTATAACTGGGTGATCATGAAGGTTGCCGTCAGATACGCCGATCCAATTGAATTTTCCGCACTTCGTACTTTTTTCAGTGCTTTGACGCTGTTTGCTGTACTGATTGTTCTCAAGAAACCGCTTCAGCCAAAAGCCGTCTTTGGTACGTTCTTGTTGGGTTTACTGCAAACGTCCGGCTTTGTTGGATTTGCAACTTGGGCACTAGTCAGTGGTGGAGCCGGAAAAACAGCAGTTCTCGTTTACACGATGCCTTTTTGGGCCTTGCTATTCGGTTGGGTTGCTCTTGGAGAAAGAATTCGAGGAATGCAGTGGATTGCAGTTGCTTTTGGCAGCGTTGGATTGCTGTTCATTCTCGATCCTCTACATTGGAACGGTAGTTTTTTTAGCAAAGCGTTAGCACTATTGTCGGGTATTAGTTGGGCAGCAAGTGCAATCATAGCTAAAAAACTGCATCAAACTGGCAAGTTAGATCTGCTATCGCTCACAGCTTGGCAAACCTTGTTTGGTAGTATTCCCCTAGTTGCGATCGCGCTTTCAACCCCCAGCGCACCCATAGTTTGGTCTAATGCGTTCATCGGTGCCCTGATTTACAACATCATTCCGGGAACAGCGTTGTCTTGGTTGCTCTGGACATACGTATTGCGGCAGCTTTCAACGGGTGTTGCAGGATTAGGAACACTCGCAACCCCGATCGTTGGTGTGTTATCGGCTTGGATACAACTGGGTGAACGCCCTGGAGTGGCTGATTCCGTTGGGACAACGCTAATTGGTGCTGCGTTGTTAGTGCTTGCGCTGCAAGGACTTCGGCAGATGCGGCGGGCAAAGCTGGCGATCACGGCTGAGTCCTGATTTATTTCTGGGTCGGGTAGCTCAATTGGAAGATCCTGGACACGTCACACAAGTTGAGTAGTATTCATTGAGGGAGTAAAGTATGAAAGCTTGGGAAGTTCACGAGAAAGCAGGATTGGAAGCTCTAACTCTTGTAGAGCGTACAGAACCGGAACTGAAGGACGGATACGTGCTGTTAAAAATGAAGGCTGTGTCACTTAACTACCGCGATTTATTGGTTGTTAAGGGGGCATATGGTGCGTACAAGTCTCCGTTTATTCCATTTTCTGATGGCGTTGGAGAGGTCGTAGCAGTGGGCGAAGGCGTAACGCGCGTTAAGGTGGGCGATCGTGTCGTAGGCATTTTTATGCAGTCCTGGATCGATGGATCTTTTAGTGCGGAAAAATCAAAGTCAGCGCTTGGTGGTGGCTTGATCGATGGAATGCTAGCTGAGTATGTTGCACTACCCGAAACAGGTGTTGTTCGTATCCCAGAGCATCTTACCGACGAAGAGGCGGCAACTCTTCCCTGTGCAGCAGTCACAGCCTGGAATGCGCTGACGACGGATGGCAGATTAAGGTCTGGTGAAACGCTGTTAGTTCTGGGATCTGGCGGTGTGTCATTGTTTGCACTTCAGTTTGCCAAGATCATGGGGGTACAGGTAATTGCTTTGTCTGGCAACGATGCCAAGCTCGATCGCTTAATGCAAATGGGCGCGATCGCGGGCGTAAATTACGAGACAGTTCCGAATTGGGCAGAAAAAATCTCAACATTAACGAATGGAGTCGGGGTCGATCGGGTCATCGAAGTTGGGGGTGCAAACACATTCAATCAATCGGTACAAGCAGTTCGCTACGGCGGTCATATTAGTCTAATCGGGGTGCTATCAGGATTCAAAGCCGAAATTAGCACGGTTGCAATCCTGCATAAAGGCATTTGTGTGCAAGGCATCTACGTGGGCAGTCGCGAGATGTTTGAGGCAATGATTCAAGCCATCAACTACAGTCAAATTCGCCCGGTTGTCGATCGTGTTTTCCCGTTTCAAGAACCCAAAGCTGCACTTGAGTATATGGAGCGCAAAGCCCATTTTGGCAAAATTGTGATACGCATTGATTTGTGATCACCAAAGTTGACAAACAACATTAATGCCTGTGCAGTACCTCAAGATTTGCTGATGCATTAGTGCATAGAATTTGTATATCCAAGCGACCATAAGCCAGCCCGGTTCTTGCTTTTTGTAATAGAAGATTGAACCTCTTGGATAATTGATTGAACAACAGGGTGAGGTGCCCATCTTGCTTGTATCCAGTTCAACTTGATTGCACAGAAGCCATAGGGAGAAGATACTGTGAACCGTAAGTTTGTGAATTCTAAACGCCTGATTCTGTCCGGATTAATTCTGACGATCGTTGTCCTATACGGAAACTTCTCAGGACATTTTCGCATGGCAACAGCCAGCCTATCCTTTACCTTCAAGAAGACGCAGCCTTCAAGCTTTCAGGCATTGTCGAAAGCGGCGCAGGGACAAGTTGAGATCATTGCCAAGCTATCGGAGCGCCCAGGCAACCTAGCGATCACTCCAGATGGTCGCATTATTATGAGTCTTCATCCCTTTGGTAAACCAAAGAACCGAGTGGTTGAACTGCTTCCAGACGGCAGCACAAAGCCCTTTCCTAATGCACAATGGAGCCAAGCACCAGATGCAAACGGGCAGGGTGTCGATGCTGTGATTGGGTTAGAGTCTGATAAAAATGGAGTTGTATGGATGCTAGATAAAGGGGGTGTTAATGGTTCCAAGCCAAAGCTAGTTGCCTGGGACACTCGCCAAAATAAGCTTGCTCGAATCATTTCGATTCCGGAGCCTGCCTTCCAGCCAAATTCGTTTATGCAAGATCTCGCGGTTGATCTGGACAATCAAGCGATTTATATTGCTGATATGTCACGCGGAGATTTAGTGGGCGTGAGCAATCCAGCCATTATCGTTGTTGATCTCAAAACTGGTGCGTCCCGTCGAGCACTAGAAAATCACCAGAGCCTTCAACCTGAAAAGGCAAACTTTCTCATTGATAATCAGGCTCAAACCGTCTCTGATGGAAAAGGAGGATGGGTAAAGCCAGACTTAGGGTTAAACCCGATTACAATCGACCCCAAAAACGAATGGGTTTACTATGGCGCAATGAACAGTCGATCGCTCTATCGAATCCGAACGAAAGATCTCATTAACTCCAGTCTCTCTCCTAGCCAAATGGGTGCAAAAGTAGAACGCTACGGAGAAAAAGCAGTCAGTGACGGGATTGCTGCTGATGGCGCTGGTAACGTCTACATTACCGATGTCAATCAGAACGCGATCGGAGTCACTTCATCAAATGGTCAATATCGAGTACTTTATCAAGACAATGCCGTTCTAAGCTGGGCAGACGGAATGAGCTATGGGCCGGATGGTTATTTTTATGTCACAGTGAATCAACTCCATCGCCATGCTGCACTCAATGGTGGTCGTGATGTCTCTAAGCCACCCTATCAGATCGTGCGATTTAAGCCCCTCTCACCCAGCGCAATTGGTCGATAGAGAACATCACTTAAAGCAGTTGGAGAAGATTGAGCCGTGAAAAATGCTGCTGTGAGACGGTTGTTTCGTTTTGATATTCATGTCGTGTGGAGAGTTGCGATCGCAAGTTTAGTTGTTCTGGGCCTAGGTTTGATAATTGCGATCGCGACCCATTCTCAACCCTCAAAGCTGCAAGTTTTGGCGGAGTTACAACAGATGCCAGGAAACATTGCAGTCACCGATAAGGGTCGTATTCTAATCAGCCAACATCAATTTGCACAGCCTGACGATCGCGTGATTGAACTGTTACCAAGTGGACAAATCCGCCCCTTTCCCAACGACACTTGGAGTCGTGCCCCAAACTCATTTGGAGTGGGATTAGATTCAGTGTTGGGTTTGAGAGCAACCTCTGATGGAAGAGTTTGGCTTTTGGACAATGGAATGCGTCAGAAAGGAACTCCGAAGCTGGTGGTTTGGGACACGCATAGAAATGCGCTTGATCAAGTGATCCATCTGCCTTACCCAACCACGCTCAAAGGCTCGTTTCTTAATGACCTGGCGATCGATCTTAAACACCGCCAAGTTTACATCTCAGATGTCGGCACTCCAACAACGTCCGCTCTTGTGATCGTAGACTTGAAGACTGGTCGATCTCGACGAGTTTTACAAGGGCATCAGAGCGTCGTTTTTGAAGAGGTCAGCATGACAGTTGAAGGACGGAAGCTGACGCGAAAGAACTCGGACGGCACCTTGTCTGAGCCTCGTTTAGGAGTCAATCCAATTACGATTGATCCTAGCTACGAGTGGGTCTATTTTGGTGCGATGCATAGTCGATCGCTCTACCGCATCCAAACGACAAATTTATCAAATGACGAGATGTCATCAACGGATCTCGCTGCTAAAGTCGAGCGATATGGAGAGAAGCCATTGAGCGGGGGCATCACTGTTGATTCTCAAAGTAACGTCTACATCACTGATCTGGAAGGTAGTGCGATCGGCGTTACCGCAAACAATGGTCGATATTCAAAGTTAATCAATGATGTGAATGCTCTGCGCTGGCCTGACGGAATTTGTATTGGCCTCAATGGATATTTGTATGTGGTAACTTCCAAACTGCATTTATCACCTCTTTTTAACGGAGGTAAAGATGAGACGGCACCTCCCTACCTAGTTGCTCGATTCAAGGGACTGGCTTCTAGCACCGTTGGACGGTAACTCCTTAGCTAAGATTCTTGAATGGTTTTATAGAATTGTCCGTCCTGGGTTACATACCACCAAAAATATGACGATTCCTCTGCTTGATGTGCAAAAACCTCCAAGAGCGTTGAATTATTTTCCAGCCTCTAAGAATCAGGACTAACCCTCGTCGTCTGAACGGATTATATGACCACTCTATGTTCTCTAAAGGAGTAAGTAAATGCTGCGTTTTATATTTACCAGTGGATTGTTTCTGCTAACAATAATGTTGACCATTGCAGAGGTCAAAGCTCAGTCTATTGCCCCGAAACCTATGGTTGGCGATCGTTCTACAACACTGTCAATGAATGCATTTGAGCTAGCATCTATGGCGTATCGAGGTGCTTTTCGCAATCAAGGGATTCCAGGTTACGGTTTTCTCATTGCCGCGCATAGTCAAGGACAATTGAGTGCTAGAGATATCGTTCAAGCCGCAATTAATACAAATCGACTGCCAGCAGAGATGCTTAACGACCAGGGATTTCTCAGTGCGGTAGAAGCCAATCTTAGAGCGTTCAAGAGTAGTTCTTTCTCCCCGTAAGCTCATTTGAGTCACTGTAGCGTGGAAAAACGGTTGGTTTGGCTTACTGCTATTCTTTAGTAGCATATTTCTCAACAAACTTCTGAGCTTTATCGACTGTCTAGAAGGATGACTGTGCAGTACTTACAGCTGTTATCCGATCTTTCTCTTTTTAGAGTTAATCAAAGTTCAGAAAAGTGTGAGTGGTGACAGTGCTGCGAGATGGGAAGCGGCATGACCGTTGATCGTCAAAACTTGAAAATGCAAAGCTTTCAGATCGCCGCACATCGCCCAAATCTACATCTCGCAATTCTTCCGTCACTCAACTCATCTGCTTTGCCTCTCGATCAGACCCTTTGAGTCTGCGATGGCGGTGGCATGAACTTGAGGGTAGATATGGCTTGTTGTTTAAGAAGGGGCTGAATGTTGAGAAAGTGATCATCCCGCTATTTCCCCTTTTCCGTACTCCCGTTCGTTGGCTGACTAATTTGTTGTGTAATGAGTTTTTTTAATGTGGTTCGAGCAGGCTCAGAGGTTGGGTTAATAGCCAAAGCTGCTTTTAAGGCTGCGATCGCTTCTTGTTTTCTATCTAGTTTAAACAATGATGTCCCCAGTCCTGTCATGACAAGCACGTTGTTGGGTTGAATTTGATTCGCTTTCTGAAAAGCAGCTAGAGCTTTGGAGTAGTCTTCTAACCTTAGCGCTAAACTTAGCGCAATTGTTCCATAGTTAAAATGAACTTCAAACGATCGAGGGTTCCAGGTTGCGGCCTCTTTTGCTTTGCTCAATGCCTCACCCTTGCGACCGAGGTGCCATAAAGCCACTGCGTAATTCGTTAATAGATCGGCATAGAACAGGGGGTCATCCGCTTTGAGTTCTGTTTTGATTGCTGCATCATAGGCTTCCAGGGCTTTTTGATAATGTTTAGCAGCTTCTTCTCGATTGTTCTGAGTGCTGTAAATTCTAGCTAACGTGAATAGCGCTTGAGGATACTGAGAATTTTGAGCTATCTTTTCTAAGTCCTCTTGGGCCTGCTGTAATCTAGACGGCGACTCAGTTGAACTGAGATACCATAGTCCGATCGCTTTGTAGTTTAGAGTTTCGGCATCTGTTATGGAAAGCGCGATCGCACGATCTGCCGAAGCAACTGCATCTTCATAACGCTGTAATCCTAGTAGGGCGCTACTTCGTTGACTCCAAGCATAGGCTGAGTTACTCTCTTCCCATAATCCGTCACCCTTTAAAGCATTGTCACAGGCAGTCAGAGCCGCTTGAGGCTGACGCAAGCGATTGAGCACAGCGCATTGGTTGACGAGAGCGATCGTCGAATTAGGACGTAGTTGAATGGCTCGTTCATGGGATGTTAAAGCTCTGGCATCTTGCCCTAGTTGTTCGAGTACCATCCCTTGATAAGTCCATAAAAGGGGATCATTGGGATTGTTTGCTAAAGCATTTTCGTAACCAACGACTGCTTTTTCAAAAGCAGCTTTTGCATCTGAAAAGCGACCTTGCTGCCTTGCAATCAGTCCTTGTTTGTACCGGAAGAGTGGGGATAGTTGTAGCTTGTCTGTTTCTGCTTGCTGAATGCTTGTAGTTAGTGCATTCGTACAAGTTTTCTCTTCTTCTTGGGTTCGTTCTAATGCCTCTTGAAGCTTTAGGTCAGCAGTTTGGCTGAGTGTTGTAGTTTGAGTCTTTTTGAACACTAAAATTGTTTCACAGCGTTCGGCTTGAATTGTGTAATTAGTCGGTGTGATGGATAAAACCTGGTCATAGGCAGCGATCGCGTCTTCTAACTGCCCCATTTTTCGCAGGGTTTTACCTCGAATCGACCAGGCCACTGCTGGATTCAGTTCGCCCCACTCTCCATCGACTCGCAAGGCTTGATCACAGGAAGCAATCGCCGACTCATATCGCCCCAATCGAGCCAGGGCATCACAGCGTTGCGTCAGTCCTGAAGAGTAGGCGGGTTGAATGCCCAGGACATAATCATAGGAGCCGATCGCGTCTTGATACTGTCCTAAGTTCAACAGAGCATCACTGCGGAGTTTCCAGAGATCGAGAGTGGCTTGCTGTTGTTTTTTCCTATCTTTCTCAGGGTTTAAGGAAATCGCTTTTTCGCAAGATTGTAGTGCTTCTGGATAGAGCTTTTCTAAAGAGAGCGATCGGCACTGATCTGCCCAAAAATTAAAGTCTTTAAATTCAAATTCTTTAGCAGGTTCAGTCAGTCCTGATTTTGCCACTCCCCATAAAATCGCTGTCACCCAAAACGAATAAGTGCAGAGATTTGTAACGACTGTTGTAAATCTTAACCGTTGACGGACGTGCTGCATTTTTGACACTCCGAAGATATTGTAACTTTGAAATGAATACAATCTTGTGATCTGATCAATACAATTTTGCAATCAATCTTGCAGTCAACTAATGACTTGCAACGAATCAGTACAGAGGCTTGTAACGGCTGTTGTGACGCTTAACCATTGACAGACGTGTTGCATTTTGACACTCCAAAGACGTTGTAACAAAGAGGTTGTAACGCTGAGATGAATACAATCGTGCAAGTTAATGAATACAATCTTGCGATCAAGAAATGACTTGAATGGTTAATGAACTTATTGATGATTCCTTTAGCATTATGACTGATTATTCCTTTACGGTTGCAGAATTTGAGAAATCAGTATATCTGTTGAGTAGCTTCATAACATATGGCTAGATCAAGCTATTTACTTCAAATCAGGGTCATGTCATGGGGATCAAACGTTTATTGAGCTCGTGGAGCATTCAGATTACGGTCTGTCTTCCCTTATTGCTCTTTGTTTTTGCGGATGCGTCTGTTTCTACTCCAGATACAGCACCCGTCAAGCGACTAAAAGAAACCCGCAACTGTGAGAGTTGTAGTTTACGGGCTGCCAATCTGCGGAGCTTCTATCTTCAAGGCGCAAATTTGAGCAAAGCAGATCTGAGCAATAGCAGTCTCAAAAACACAAACCTTCAGGGCGCAAATCTTCAGAATGCTAACCTGAAAAATGCAGATCTAAGCGGTGCTGACCTTCAGGGAACTAATCTGACGGGAGCGCAACTGCAAGGTGCAATTCTAAAAGACACGAAGATTGACGATCGAACTGCTTTAGACGAGAAATGGCGATCGACCTGGGAAATGCTGAATCAACCGATCGCAGGTAAAGATTTTAGCAATGCAGATTTTCGCGGTGTAAATCTGAGTGGAGCAGTTTTGAAACAAGTAATGTTGGAAGGTGCGAATCTCTCAGACGCAGATTTGAGCAACGCCAAGTTACAGAAAGCAGAACTGACGCGAATCAACTTACAGAACGCAAATTTATTTATGACAAACTTAGAAGAAGCAATTCTCTACAACGCAAACTTGCAAAAAGCGAATCTACGCGGAGCAACGCTCACGGGAGCTAAATTTAATGACGCAATCTTAACTAACGCAAATCTAAGAGGAATTTCATCAGATAATGTTGACTTTACAAATGCGAACTTGAGTGGAATTGATTTGAGTAATGGGATACTGAATGGCTGTATTATGACGGGCGCAAAGCTCGATCGTGCCATTCTCAACAACGCTGACCTTACCAACTGTACGCTCAATGGCATCAATTTTAGAGGTCTAAATCTTCGAGGGGTAAAGCTTCAGGGCGCTTTCTTGGAAGACACTAATCTTAGCCGGACGAATCTTAGCAAACTTAATTTAAGCGGCGCTAAGTTCAATGATGCAAACCTCAGTGGTGCAAACTTAAGCGGAGCTAATTTGAGTCAAGCTGATCTGAGTGGAGCCAACCTTCAAGGGGCAAATCTTCGTAAGGCAAACTTGACCGGGGCAGATCTCCGCAATGCCAATCTGAAAGACGCAAATTTGAGAGATGCCATCCTCAATGAAGTCAAACCCGAAGAAGCCCAGGTTCAGTAAAAGTTTCGATTAAATTCTAACTGCAAACTTAATGAAATTGAGAACACCGTGTCATCCTTTCCTCCTCTCCCTTTTCCTGCCCCAGACCCGTTAAAACGTCTGCATGTCTATGATGGATTGATGATGAATTTGCGGCGCTGGCAGATGGCAGATCACTATCATCGACAACGCCAAAATTTACAGTTTCAATCCCTTTATCAGCCTGGAATTGTGTGTGGATTGGGTGTGCGAGTGATTGCGCCACCAGAGCATCTGGATCAAGACTACAAAGCGCAGTTTCCTCACTGGTTAGAAATTGAGCCGGGGATCGCGATCGACTCTCAAGGCAATCCCATTATTGTTGACCCCGACACAGATCGCACCTATCCGATTATTGCCCGCTCGTCTGGTCGCCATCTGACGCTGTATGTAGTGATTAGCTATGCTGAACCTCAAAGTACCCCTCGAAACAATGAGGAAACGCTGCGGGAGTGGTTCCGGATAGATCAGATCACAGAGGCTCCTCACGCCCAGCAGGTTGAGCTTTGTCGGATTGAACTGATTGATCCCATTCGATTAGCTGTGCCTTCTGATGAGTTTGCGCCCGGTGTAAACCAACTAGACTTTCGCTATCGGCGATCGGCGCAGCCTCGCGCTCAAGGAGTCGTCAGAGCTGGACAAATCAAACCCAGTCTTCATGCGGATGCTGACAGCGATTTAGCCACCTACACGCTCTATCAACAAAGTCGAGCCAATTTATCTGAGCTAATGCAGTCGGTGTTTAGTCTCTATCCTGCGTTACAGGGTGATTCTGAGGTAGCGATCGTCAATCTGACTGAGAAGTTAGCGAACTATGACATGCTCTACTTATCAGATGCTACAAGACTGGAGCAACTAAACCGCGATGAATGGACAGCGTTAAGCCACTACCTTCAAACGGGAGGAGGATTGCTGATCGAAACTTCTGTGATCGACGATCGCAATAGTTCTACCCAACTTTAACAACAACTTCAACAACAGCTTCAACAACTGGCGACCTCGAAGCTAGTTCCCTGGGATCAGCTACCTCGTCAGCATCTACTGCGTCGATCGCCCTTTCTATTTGGTGCGTTGCCTACTGTTCACTCTCACCCTGTTCAGGTGTATAACAGTGGTGGGATTGTTGTAATTGAAGGGCGGCTGTCTCCAAGTTGGGGATTGACTGAAACGTTACCGCTCAAACGCTCCGAGATTCGAGAAGCACAGGAATTTGGAATTAATCTACTACACTTTTTCTGGCAACGGCGACAGTACAAGCGGCTGGCTCAGTGGGATGATTCGGCGATCTTGCAGCGAGGAGTTTGACAGGTGTTTAATCCCGTTAAAGTTGAAGTAACTCGTCGAAATCTGACGCTTACCCCTGGCTCAGATGGGTTGGACGTTGAAGACCAGGGCGGTGAGTTTGAAGTAACAGTCACGAACAACAGCCCCGATTTTGTCAGTTTTCAAGTAGCATTAGCGACAGCGGGAGTTGATTCGGCGGCGATCGCAGATTGGTACAAATAGAGCCAGAAATCTGTGCAAAAAAGCCTCCTGGAGCCAGCACGACGTTTCAAGTCAGAGTGGTGCGATCGCCGCTCCCAGTGTATGACACGACGATTGATCTCTTGCTGCGGGTGTTCTCTATTGAGCAACGATCACTGACCACAACCCAGAAACTAACGCTAACGATTAAAAAGCCTCAGCAACCGTTAAATTTGGTGTTGCCGAATAAAGTATTTAAAGTGTCTCCAGGCGATCGAGTAGACATTCCTGTGCTGGTTTACAACTACAGCCCCAGAGCAATTGATATTACACTCGCTTGTACTGGAATTTCTCCTGCCTGGTTGACTCAAAACGAGCAAAAACTTCGTGTAGAACCCAGCTATCCTACAAAAGCAACCTTTTCTTGTCGGTTGCCGAATGATCCCGAACTGTTGACGCAGATTGTGCCGTTTACGATCGGAGCTCTTCCTGAGATTAAAGGAAAAGGACGAATTCTGACTGAGGATGGAACACTCGAAGTCTCGCCAGCAGGCATTGTAGAGTTTCACTGTACGCCCAAAAAGCAACGGATTTTAGCCAAAGAGTTTGCTGCTTATCAGGTTGAGTTTAAAAACGCCAGCAATTGTCTACAGCGAGTTCAGTTAGAGGTGAGTGAGGACGATCGCATAGCTGCCAATCTCTTACTTCCCGATGCTGTCACACTGAAACCAGGAGACCCCAGCCAGCCTCTCATGCTGATTGCTCGAAAAAAGCGCCACTGGTGTTTGCGACAACGACTACAATTTGAGGTCAAGGCTGCCATTTTAGATGCCCCAGATGGGCGAAACATTCCTATCCGATCGGTGCCCAGTCATCATAGTTTGGAACTAGAAGTTCGCCCGATCGTTTCTCCTTTTCTATGGTTAGGCGGTGGCATTCTCGCACTGTTACTTCTCTGGCTGAATGGAATCTTTAATCCGGCTGCAAAACACGCTGCAACAGTGCGATCGGTTCGGTTTGATGGTACAGCGAGTAATGTGTTTAGTGGGTCGAGCGATCGCACCGTTCGCCAGTGGCAGGTGACTGATCCGCTATTAGGACAACCTCAACTCAAGGATGAAGGTCAAATCAGACAAGACCAGCAGCGAGGCGTGCGTGTGATCCAGGTGAAGCCTGAAAACAACAATGAGATTGCTGTGGGACTGGAGAACGGTACGATTGAAATTTGGGATGTTTTGAAGAATAAGACGCTGAAAACGATTCTTCCGGGGAACGATCGCGTCTTTGATTTAGCCTTTACTCGCGACTCAAACTATCTGTTTAGTGGTCACGGAAGTAGCCGGATTCGGCAGTGGGGTTTGAATCAAGATTTCACAGACTCTATTAGAACTCTGACCACTAATTTTGCAATTACGTCTCTAGTTGCTAGTCCTACTTCGTTAGACTCATTTGTAGTGGTTGCCGGACAGTTTAATCAGTTGATGTTGTGGAATTGGGAGAAATCAAGTGTGGAGGTAATTGCCTATCCATCAGAGAACACTGCTGACTTCAAACCGATAGTAGGGCAACAACATTACATCGAAAGTCTGGCGATCGCAAACAATGTTCTCGTGACGGCTGACAATCAAGGCTACATTATTCTATGGGACTGGCATCAACGCGACTGTAGACCATTACCGTTAAAGGGTTCCAGGATCAGTGAAATCACGGCGGGCAAAAAACTATCGATTCGAGCTTGTGAGATGCCAAAGGTCGATCGCTGGCTCGCTGGAGAAGCCGGAAAGCCCATCCGTTCGGTTGCCATCACTCCTCAAGGCGACTATCTGGCTAGTGTGGGAGATGACGGTCAAATCAATCTTTGGTCATTCAAGAAGAATGGTGAACACTTTCTAGTCAAAAAACTTAAACAGTTTCCTGGACGAGTGCATAGTGTGGACATCAAGACGGAAGCTAAATTTATTCTAGTTACTAGTGATGCACCGGGTAATCAAGTCAAGCTCTATCGTGAACCCATGAACTCTAATGCAAGTCAGTAATAGCCCTCTCATTATTGAAGACCGTGTAGCTGTCACGCAAACCAAAGTCAAGCGGGGAGCCATTCGCGATCGCATTCTCACGATCAAATACATTGGTGATCAGGATGAGGCAACCGTCAATTATTGGTTAGAGCCAAATGATACTAAATCAGAAGTCTTGCTCAACTGCTACACGTTTAAGCCGCTGCCGTTAGTTAAAGTCAATCGCGGCGATCGAGTCACGGTAACACTCAGCTTTGAGATTCCACAGCAAGTTCTGCCTGATTTTTATAACTACAGCGTGGTGTTTGAGTCCGCCCAACATCCAGGGACTACTGTGCGGCGATCGCAGCAGCTTCAAGTCATTCCTTCTGACGAAGATTCGTCGCTGGAGATGGAGCCAGGATTTACGGTTGAGCCTGTTACTACGTCCACAAAGCCCTATCTATTAGCCGCAGAAGAAACGTTGACAATCAAGGTCAATGTTGAGAATCGATCGAAGCTTGTCGATCGCTTTTATCTCACCTGCCCCGAACTTGACAAATCCTGGTTTACTGTCCAATATCCCGAAGGCGCGATCGAAGGTCTGGGTGTTGTCAAAGAAACCGATGGGCTGCCGCTTTACAGCAAAAGTCAGGGCAAGATTACCTTACTACTACATCCGCCCAGATATACCCTGGCTGGAAGTTACTTTCCGACATTGCAACTCACGTCTAGAAACCACGAAGACCTGATTCTTCTGGATGTAGTGTATTTACAAGTGTTGCCTGACGATCGCTTACAGCCTGATCTCACGCCAGCCTTGCGCCAAATTCCTCAAGAGCCTGGTCAGTTTGAGCTTCAGTTAACTAACTCAGGCAACATTAAACGCAAAATTACTGTTCGGGCTGCCGATTTTAATCAGCTTTTTGTCTACAATCCAGACCCTTGTGTGGTCGAACTTGATCCCGGCAAGGTTACTAAGATTGATCTCAACATCAAACCTCGTCATCGCTGGAAGCGTCCGCTTAGAGGCAAGGGTATTGAAGTTCCCTTTGTGATCGAACTAGAAAATACTCGCGATCCCTTCCTTACAGCCGTATCAATCTCAGCATTACCAGACACACAAGGTACGATCGTCTGGAAAGCTCGACCCTGGTGGTTTCTGGGGCTACTGATCCTACTTCCCTTATTAGGACTGGTTGGGATTGCATTGCTCTTTTGGTTAACCCGTCCCCCACTCCCTGGAATTCTGTCATTTGGTGTCACTCCCCTGAAGAATCCTGAGAAACCCAGTGAGAACATTGCCTATCAAGAGGGGAAAACCGAGCCAATTCGCTTAAGTTGGGAAGTAGATAATTGGCAACAAGTCGATCGCATTGTGATTGTTCGTTTAGAAAAAGGAGTAGAAACCTACCGAAAGAACTTTAGTGTTCAAGATTGGCGAAAGTATTGGCACCAAAATGGTGAATTTCCAGCCTACTTAAATCTCAGGAACGACGACGGGACGAATAAAGAGAAGAACTTTTGCGAAGTTGATGAATCAAAATCTACCAGACCCTTAAATTTCCTGGGCCTGCACTATCCAACAATTGCCGATCGAACGCAATCATCCAGCAGATTGAACTGCAAAGGCATCATTACAGAAACTAAAAAAGCAGGTGACTACACTTTTCAAATGCAGGTTTTTCGGCTTCCCAAAGATCCTAAAATTCCTGAAAAAGATCCGATCGCCACCCAAACCACCGAGACGGTTACCGTCAAACCCGACGACGAACCTCAAATCCTCAGCTTTGAACCAACACGATCGATCTACCAGGAATTGAGTGTTCCCACAGTACCCACACCCACACCTTCACCCTCACCTTTACCTTCACCTACAACACCCATAACTTCACCTACAACCCCACTCCTTCCCTCCCTCCCTCCCACTCCCACCCCTTCACCCACCTCACGCACTCAACCTGCTAATGCTCCTGGTCTAATTCGGCTCAACTGGAAAATTTCTAATTGGAGCCGCATCGAAGAAGTCAGACTCGTCGCCCTTTGCGGAACTAACCAATCTTTGTCCACTCAGCACTGAGTCGGAGTTAGTTTGTCAAAACCTGCCAACCACTATTAGAAAACCAGGAGATTATGTGTTTAAGCTGACGGCGATCGTCAAACAAGAACGAGGCAAAACAGAACTCATTCGCAATACTGAACCTATTAAAATCCAGCCAAGACCCTTAGAAATTAGGAAGTTCACGGTTAATGGTGAAACAGCAGCCGAAAAGTCGAAACATACCTATCTTTTGAGCGGGACGGATGATGCGTTTGACATTAGCATTGCCTGGGAAGTATCGGGCGGCGAAGATATCAAAGTAGAATTAATGCCTTCACCCGGAGTTGTGGGACTCGTCGGAAGCATTCCTTTTTCGATCGCTGCACCCGGTTCTGAAACAATCACACTCAAGGTGAGCAACAAATTTGGGGAACAAAAAACGCAATCCGTCACTGTGCAGACGATCGCGCCTCAAGACACACCTGCCCCAATCCTACTTCCTCCGCCTCCTCCGCCTTCAGGCAATGCGAATTCCAACAATTCAGGCAAGTCAGCCCCACCATCAATGCCCGATGGACAGCCTGATGAGCAGACGGGTGAACTAGCGCCGATCGAAGTTCCACCACGACCCAATTAGCTACTGATGCTCAATACTCAAATCGTAGGTGCAGAAGGGTGGTTTTTCGCGCTCAATTACCATTCTCACCAGTGATTCATCAATGATTTGGTCTGGATGCTCAGGACGCAGACGAACCATAAAATGAAACGGACGACCGCCGCCCATCATTGCATTCTGCCCAAGCTGACAACTGCCAAACGTAAAACCACCTGTGAAGGCTTCCTCGATCGCAACATACTCATCTTTGCAGGGCAAGTTTGTATAGAGACTCAAATAGCGCTGTAGACCGCGACGAGTCCCATGCCATCGGTAGAGTTCGATCGCGTCCCGAATTAACCGTCGTTGCTGTTCGATATCCCAGTCAGGCTCTAACTTCCAGGCGACCCAATGAGCCAAAAACGGCAGCATCGATTCGGGAGCCGTCAGCGGATCGAGATAAGCCCACAAAGTATCGATCGTTTGCACATAGGGATCAAACGTCTGCTCAATGATGGCTAGAAACCGCTCAAAGAAATCAGTCTCCGCATAGAACGCAGGCAAAAAATCGAGATAAGAAACACGAGGACGAACATACAGAGTAAAGACTCGATAGCTAATCGATCGCGCGCCTGCTTCTCTCACCTCAGACACTTCAATTTCGCATTGATAAGTTAGCTGTAGTTGTGTTCCTTGTTCTAAAGCAGTCTGATGTTCAAAAAAATCGAGAGGTGCCGTAAACACTAGCGAAACATCTTCTTTGGCCTGAGGCGCAAGTTCTCTTAAGGGTTGTTCCTCAGAATGCCACTCACTCGGCACTTCTCCCCCCAGATTCAGCCGCCACTGCAACACGCGATCGCCCGGATTCTCGACCCGCACAACGATCTCGCCTGGTTCACCGGGATGAAGGAGTAAACTATTGGTCGCAATCTGTGTCGTCTCCTGTCCCAAAATAGCCACAGCTTCCACCTTTTCGAGCGGAGCCATCGAAGTCATTTGTACTTGCAATATCGTCTTTGAAATCGCTTGAGTCATTCAGGCTTATGGCTCCACAAAGTTGATTTCATGACCAGGATCAGATTTACCGTGAGGCGCAAAGGTGACCCCTTGCAGGTAACTCGAAGAGATCGTGTCCCCTGCCCAGGAACAAAGATAGCCCAGCGGACTCGGAGCAATCATCGAATCTGTAGCTGCCAACAGGTTCCAGCCGTCTTCCTGCTTACGAACTTCAAATAGCTCGATCGCGCCCAAATGTCGAATTCCTGGAATCTTTTGACACAGAGAAATGATATCAGAAGTATACACCGGACGACCCAGACTCCAACCTTGACCCTCAACACCGCCGACAATCGGATTGAGAAACTGATACAACGCGACCAGGATATGTCTGCGAATAGATTCTCGATCGCTTCTCGACTCCAGCAACACACTCAGACAAACGCTAACACCCACATATTCTGGCTCTTGTAGCTCAACTTTGATACCCAAAGGACGACGATCACGCAAATACAAATCCATTTCCTGCCGCAATTCTGTGCTGAGACTGAAAACGCGATCGGGATTCATGCCCTGTGTCCAATCAATGCGATCGGTTTCGACCTGCGGCACAATCAGCAATCGCACGACTCCCGGCGTACTATATTGGGATTCTCGCAGACAGTGAGAACGGGCGACTTTCTGCCCTGGAAGTGCTTTCGAGACAGTTTCAAAATCTTCAGGCGTGACGGCACATTCACGAGTCCGTAGCTGTTGAGGCACCCGCATCACCGCTTCTTCCAATGATTCGGCATCGGCTCCGCCTTGCGCTGGCTCATAGTTCGTCACGCGAGTAATGTAGGGCAGCGACGATCGCAAAATGGTCAACTTCTCAGCCTGCACATTGCCCTGCCGACCCCCGCCAAACTGATAAGATTTCATGTAAACTTCTGCACCCGGTGGCGGAACTCGACCATACTGCCGCTCGGTAAATGCAGTAGTTCCCCCGATCGGATCACTCAACGGAGACAGTACCCGTTCTCGACTGTTGCGGTCTTGAAACTGAGCCGCTGCCCGTTGCACAGACGCTTGAATCTGAGCGCGATCGTAGGTTTGTTGTCTCAGTCGCATCGGGCCGCGAATCAACGGCCCAAACTGCACTGTCCCGGTTCGAGCATCGATCGTATAGTGAGGGTCATCGGAACTCGATCGACTAAAATCAGGAACTTCCTGCCACGCTTCAACCATTCCGTCAGAGAGTTTGACTTCGATGTATTCCTCTGCTGCTTGTCGGTCTAAAACAGGCTGCATTTGTAGGGGAAAGGCTTGTCCAGGTTTGCCTGTGCTAGTTCCCAACAGTTCTTCTCGAACGCGAATGCACTGACTCGCGGGGATAGTTCCGCCGATCGCTTGAATTCGCAATCCAACAATCCGAGGTGAAACGCTGTAGGTGCGCTGATACTCCCGCTTTGTCTCATACACACAGCGAATCCAGTGTCCCTGACAATCGCCAAACTCGGCTTCTGGAAAGTCTTGAGGCAGATGCAAAATTACGCTGGCTTCTCGCAACCGACCTTGAGCCGTCGCGTCACTACCAAAATTAAAGCCCTTGGTGCGATCGTCTACTTCCTGTCTCAACACCGATTGCCACTGATGTCCATTCCAGGCTTGCCAGACTCGCGGTGGCTCATTGGGATCGATCCCCGTTCCGGTCGCTGACTCGCCGCGAACAATCAACTCGATCACATTGCCTTGAATCGACTGCGCCTCCTCTGTTGGCGACGTATCCAAAGCCAAATAGAAGCTATTACCCGGCAGTGACTCTGTAAACAGCGAAGTTTCGCCCATGTTCTGCCAATCGCGACTGCGTTCATTAATCGAATTGTGAAAGCGATTCTCAAAGTCTGCTTGATCCGTGTCACGAGTCAGAAAATGTTTGATGCGAGGATTGCCCACGATCAGATCTTGATTCGTACTAAACACGATCGCTTCATCGGTTGCCGTTCGCTCCGTCGCTACTTCGGTATCACGAGGAATGACCACTGTAGAGTCTTGAGCGCTGCTCAGATAAAACGTCAGGTCAGTCTGGGCAGAAGTTGGCGACTTGAGGTGAATTCCCAACAGTTCTAGAAAGGCGACATAGTTGCGACGGGGCACCTGATTAAACCGCAGTTGCATTTGATCCGTCAACCAGGCAAATAGCTCAATCAGCGTAATACCGGGGTCGCTAGGATTGTGGTTTGTCCATTCTGGGCAATAGCGGGGAATGCGAAGAATACACTCTTCTACCAGATCGCGATAGGCTCGATCGTCAAGATTAGAGTTGGGCAACTTGGGCAGAAAATCAAATTCCATATCAAAAATCGCTACTGGGCAGATAGCAAATAGAACGGGAAGACCATACTGCGGGAGTCGGGATTGTCTTTGGGTTCGTAAATAATCTCAATGTCAACCTTGCCTCTCACCGGATCGGGATCAGCACGAACTTCAATCAAGTTAATCCGAGGTTCCCACGTTTCGATCGCTTCTTCAACATACAGCCGAATCAACAATAATGTTTGAATGTTCAACGGTTCAAACACCAATTCAGACAAGCGAGAGCCAAAGTTAGGACGATAGACTCGCTCCCCCAGGCTAGTTCGCAGAATAATCACGATCGATTCTTCAATATTAGGTTCATCTGCACTCAACTGAATGCCACCTTGAACACTAGATCGTAACGGAAGTGCAAATCCAGAACCGATGAGATTAGAAAAGCGATCGTCGAATTCTTCTTGCATAATGCATTCCTGATCGGGTTACAGCCTTGTTGAGATCAATCAGTTCATTCTGTCGCTTACTAATTTTCGTCTAAACCGAGCATTAAAGCAACGATCGTGGTTCTGAACTTATCGTCGATCTCACTCTTTCTCAAAACCGCGCTGCTTCGCAGATACGGCAAGGGTTGCACTCAGCGATCGGCGATCGGGCAGTTCTGGGACATCAGGGGAACGATCTCTTTGAGATATCTGCAAAGCAGATCGCACTGCCCCTGATGATAGCGGGAACAAGATTTTACCTAATAGCGCGATCATTTCTCTCGATAAGGGTAGCGATCGTACTATGGCTAATAATGATAACGACAAGAGATAATGGTTAAGTAATCATCATCTACAGCATAGACAAGACGATGGGTATCATCAATGCGACGCGACCAAAATCCAGCTAAGTTTTCTTTCAAAGGTTCAGGCTTGCCAATTCCCTCGAAAGGAAGGACTTTCGCTTCTTGAATCAGTTTATTAATTTTTTTTAGGGTCTTTTTATCTTGACCTTGCCAATAGATGTAGTCTTTCCATGCCTCATTAGTCCAAGCTAATTTTCGATTAGTCATCTAATAAGTTTTGTTCGATGACTTGACCTTGCTTATACTGGGCAATGGAGCGTTCTAAGTGAGCGACATTTGCTGGAGACTTCAATAAATAAACAGTTTCAAGCAAGCTATTAAAATACTCAAGCGACATCACTACGGCATCGTCGGCATCTCGCCGAGTAATGACAGTGTAGTCTGCGTCATTCACGACTTGGTCTAATATGACTTTTAGCTTGTTTCTGGCTTCGCTAAAGGTAACTATTCTCATTTCTGAACCTGTCTGCTTACTTGTACAAGTATAGCGCGATGAAACGTGTCAGTAAAGAAGGTAATCTCCCCTTTGCCCACCGGGATCGCACTTCGTTAAACCAACCTGCGCAGCGATCGCACGACAAGAGGAGCGCGCTGCTTCGCAGATACCGCAAGGGTCACCCTCAACGATCGACGATCGGGAACTGGCACATCAGGGGGACGATCGCTCATGCTGGTAGGAGTGACTCGCTACGGGTTTGACCTCATTTTGTGAGACCGCAAACCAAGCGATCGTGGTTCCGTTGCTTTGGGAGAACTCAACTTCGTAGGCTTCTGCGTAGACCTCAAGAATGGTGCCGATCGCGCCTATGGTCACTCCGCGATCTTGGTAACGGTCGGTGAGAAGTTCTACAAGTGAATAGGGTTCTAGAGTCATGATGGATTACCTCCATTAGCAAATCCAGAGAACGGAGTCGCTAACTTCAATGTACCTTGATTATCCAAAATCCAGCCTGTGCGAAGTTTTTTACTTCTAACCTCTACGATAATCGTGAACCGTTGTCCATGACGATCTTGTTCACCGATAGTGTAGTCTTGGGCTGCAAATTTGAACTGAGCTTGAGTGATGTAAGTTTCCAGGAGTGTTTGAGCATCGTCGAGGTTGTTGGGGCGATAGCCTAGAAGGTCAAGAAATATTTTATCTTTGCCAGATTTATGGTTGGGGATGAGAACGTATTCCGAAAACTTCCTGAAATCGCCTGTAATTAGGGTGATTTGCCATTGTGGATTGTTTTCTGGTTCAAGGTTTTCACCCGTGTTGCTCATAGTCGTGCGATCGCAGGGCAGATGGAGGTATTTTATGCTGATTTGCTCAAGGATCTAGAAAGCTGATCTGCTTAAAGATTACGATCGCATCTCTCAACAAGGAACCGCGATCGCATCTCTCAACAAGGAACCGCGATCGCTCTTTCCAAACCCCCAAAAGCGCGCTGCTTCGCAGATACCGCAAGGGTCGCTGTAGTCCACTATTATTCCTGCAATCTGCGAACAGATATCTCAAAGCGATCGCCCGATGTTCCCTAGAAGTTCGCTGCTTTGCAGATACCGCAAGGCTGCACTCAACGATCGGCGATCGGGAAGTTCTGGGACATCAGGGGGACAATCGCTCATGCTGGTAGAAGTGGCAACGAACAAGAGCTTTTGATTGTAGTAGGCGATCGCACTAAGCTACGGACGAGCGATCGCACTTACTTTTCAGGTGGAGGAGCAGCTTCCTGAGTTGGACGAGTGTAAGTAACATTACCCACAGCCAAAAGACCAGATGTGCTACTCCACGAATGATACTCAGCAATCCGGTCATACTGTTGGACACTTACCTTTACTTTTGTCAGCAGCTTTGAATTCACACGAACTGTCTTCGAGTTTTGACTACTGGAAGTTTCTGAACCTGTTGTGATGCCGGAATCATGTCCAGTGGTAGATGTGACTGAAGATCCTAAGTTTGCTCCAAGTTTCCCACTATTTTCTTTTGAAGCTTCACCTGAACCTCCAAAAGTTGTAGTTTGTTGCTGGCTTTCAGAATTTTGATTTCTGGAACCACTTATTGCTTTGCTACCAACTGTAGCTACAGATCCAGGAGTTGTGGCACCCTGAGGATCTTCATACATAGTAATGTTGACTGTAACTTTATAGTTCAGGTACATTAATCCTGGGTCATAAACCTTAGAGTAATAACCTGTGGAGTTTGATTGGAAATAGCTTCCTGTCATTTGGGACATTATTTGTCCTTCTAAATCTTGACAATGATTCCAAAGAGGCTCATCAGAAATTAAACCAGTCGTATTGCCAGCAGCTTGCCTGCAATATGCTACGACAGGATCAGGATTTATTTCTGGCTGTGAATAGCTATTATTTGCAGGAGTGTATATTTTAGGAGTAAGTTGTACAAGAGGTTTGGCGGCTGAGCGAGATAAAGCATTAGTTTGATCACTTACAGCTTCATAAGTTGCCTTTCCGGTATTTCGTTGTTTTTTTTCAATCGGCTGCTCATTACCTGTTTGCTGCACGACGTGTGTCAGTTCATGTGCCAACAATTTTTTTCCCTCGGTAGATACAGTATCGTATTTACTCTCGCCGAAAAACACATCATTTCCGTATGTGAATGCTTGTGCTTCAAGCGCCTCATTCATATCGACTGAATTACTGTCTGTATGAATTCGTACTCGAGAGAAATCTGTGTTGAAGCGCGATTCCATGTATGATTTCAAATCGTCCGGCATTGTGCTTCCCCCACCCTTACTGCTATTCAATTGATTCTCGACCGAGTTGCCTGTCTGTAAAGCATCATCCGTGGAGCGCCGCAAAGCAGGCTTGGTTTGGAGTTCTTTGTCTTCCAGTATTGCCTCGCGATGGATCGGCTGCTGCACCGCAGAATCCGGCATACTCATCACCTGGTCAGCCATCCGATCGGCTTCCTGCTCATAGGGGTCATTCGGCGCACCCACTGTCAGCTTGGGTTGGATGATGGATGGGGTGCGATCGCGACTAGAATTCGCGGCAAGACTCTTCAGATCGGGGGCGTGAGTATGAGCAAACTCCAATCGGGCTTGAAAGTCAGGTGTGTCTGTAGAAGACTCCTCAGTTGCAGCGCTGCGTTTGGGAAACGGACGATCGAACATATTGGTGGTTAGCGGGATCGGTACAGACTGCGTAGATGCTTTCTTTTGAAGTAGTCTCTCCACCGATCCCCTCGTCGAGCGTGTTCACCCGATCGCCCACTTTTGCCGTACCAATCACACGAGCTGACAGCGAAGCAGCCTCTCGGATATTCACTGCACTCCCTGGATCTTGACCACACAACGTTGCAGGACGGGCACTTGCTGCGAGTTGTATTCCAGTAACTAAAACGGTAGCGATCGTACTAGAGAACAAAAACCGGAAAGCTGTGAACATAAAAAATGGCTCCTATAAGTAAGTTGTAGAGCGATCGAGACCATACTTTTCATTCCAGAGGACTTGCATTTCGGTGAAGTTCAAATCATGACTTCTATTGAGATGGCTCGAAGGTGCCCATTGGTCTTAACTTCTGTTGTTAGTATTTCAGGTGCGATTTAATCTCCAATCCATACAGTCGGCTCTCCCGACATAATGACATTGGGCGGCCCACTAGCCTCGGTGAGCTTATCCCCAACTCGACTGGCTGGAAGACCATTAATTAGTACCGTTGAACTGCCAGTCTCAACTGCGCCGACACCATGAGTACATCCATGCAAATCTGTTCCCAGAGATGCCGCTTTAGTAAGTAAATTAGCCATCTTTACCTTTTCCTCTAACTTCGTTTTCTCCTCATTGGCTACAGCGGCTGTCTGTCCGGGTGTTCCTGTTGCCACAGTTCGGGCAGCCTTTGCTTCTGCTAGGGTGCGGTTTGAGCGCGTCTTTGCCTCCTTAATGGCTGCTGCTTCCTTAGCAGGCAAGGCACGCCATGCGGGTCGTCCTCCAATCCACACAGTCGGACTACCTGTTCCAGGAGGCGTTAGAACAGGTGGAAATGCTGGGGATGGATGGAGCGCCACAAAAATCGCATCACCAATTCTCGCCGCGATCGGGGGCTGCTTAATTTGTTTAGCGGCGGCGGCGGCGGCTTCCTCTTGCAGATGGTCTTCTGCTTGTGCTTGTTTTAGTGCAACATCATAGGGTGACATGGATTTCTCCTCAAATTAATTGAGCTTGATCAACCTACCTTGGACTGTGATGATTCCCCCTGCTTTGATGTCGATGTTGCCAGGGGCTTCGATTTTGAGAGTTCCGATCGAGCTAATCGTAATGCTGCGATCGCTGTCATTCAAATGAATCTTGTGTCCTCCGTTTGTTTCAATATAAATGCCTTCCTGATCTTCTTCAATAAATTGAATTGTATGTCCCGTCCGAGTTTTGATGGTTCGTAGGCGCACTTTGCCATCTTTGACGCTTTCTTTAACAGGCGTTGGTGTGTTGTCTTTGCCAGTCCACACGCCGCCAATCACATAAGGACGGTGAATATCGCCATGTTCAAACGCAACCAACACTTCATCGTTAATTTCAGGGAGACAATCGAACCCGCGCTGATGTCCCGCTCCGATACTCACGACTCGCGCCCAATTGCTCGTATGGTCTTCGGTCAGCGTGGGAAACTTGACTTTGACACGCCCCCAGCCCTTGGGATCATTGTTGTCTGTGACAATGCCAACTAGATGTGTTTGTCCAGGCTGAAGGGTTGGTTTGGGTGCAAGGGTTGTTAGCAAATCGCCGCCCCGCAGTCCTCGCACACTAAATTCAGTCGTGTAGACTCGCTCATAGTAGAGATGCCGCGTTTCGGTGACGTAGTATTTGCCGCTGTGTTGTCCCATGCCTTCGAGCTTCACCACTCGACCGGGGCGAATTTTGGGATTGCCTTCAGCTTTGGCATCGGCGCAGACAAACTGACCGCTCAACTCATTGCAAACAGCTTGTGCGATCGCGTCTGCTTCTTTGGGATTAAACACAGGACGATCGACAATAATCCGTTTAGGTTTAGTTGGCTTACCGTTGAACTTGGTGCTGGTGTCGCTGCCTTTGCCGTTGTCTGTTTGGGTGATCACTTCATCGGTGCGTTTTGTAGACACGATCGCTCGTTTTTCGCCATAGTCCCAGGCTCTCACTTCGACTTCTTTGACCTGTTCGGCACTGCTGACCCGGACTCGAAAACTACTAAGATTTTTGAGCCACTTGAGCGCTAGTTCGTTTCCTGGCTTGGGTTTACGAAAGTGTAGTTTGCCATCCTGGTTAAATAGCTCAAACCCAATACGGCTGGCTCGATCGCGCAAGAAAGCCATGTTGGTCTGATTTTCTTGAAACAGGTAATCATGCGGTTCGCCACTGTTGTCTAGCGGTGTTTTGATTTGAATGCCAGCTTCCTCTGCAATCTTCTTCACCACATCGCTATCCGTGACATTTTGAAACGATCGATTGTGCTGTCCCCGATATAAACGGTGCATCGTATGGCGCAATGCAGATTTACGCAATCGTCGCCCTAAAGGAGACTTGATCAAACAAGCTCAGGCAGGCTTAGATTTATACTATCTGCTGACGTTTTATGGCAACGAGGTCGAACTAGAGCCACAGCGATTGTTAGGAAGTGCAGTTCGGACTTTGGTAGATCAGCCCGTTTTGACCGCAGACATGATTCGCGACACCACAAATCACTCCAATTTTGCTTTTCTACAAGAATCGACTCTCATAGACCAGGTAGAACGAGTGACGATCGTGCCCAATTTTCTCTCGACTGATGAGCTATCCAAAATTTGGTCGGTGTTTTTTCAAACGCCCTATATCTTGTCGTTTGCTTGTCAGGGAGGAGCCGTTTTGATTGAAGGCGATCGTCCCAGTGGTCGAGGCTTACCGATTCGCAGTCGGCAGTTTTATGCAACGCCCAATCAGCCAATGGTTGAGCGAGTCTTTTCGGATCAAGGTCAAGAAATTACGTCAGACAGTCACATCCGAATCCAGGGCAAGCGGCTAAATCCCGAAGTCACGATCGAGCAACTGCAAGCCGAACACATCAGAGTGCAGCAGCGGCCTGATTTACCCCAGACTTCTGTACCGCGCCGGGGACAACCCAGGGTGCAAATTGGAGAAGCAATGGTAACTGTTCAAGCTGTGACGGAGAGCGAGATTCAAGTACGTTTAGCAGACTTAACAAGCGACGAAAGGCAGTCGTTACGGGCAGGAGTGCAAAGTTTACAGGTTGTGTATCCGCTGGTGCGTCAACTATCTGACCTTGAATCAAACGGGACGATCCTCCAAAGAACTACTAGAACAAATATCATCCCGATCGTAGTCTGTCCAACTATCGTAGACACTCGCATTGAGATTCGTGATCGCGATCGCGATCAGGTTGCTGTTGCAGAGATTTCTATTACTCTTGATTTACTATTCGACGAAAATCAGCGCATCTTTCTACTACTCAATCAACTCACTCTTGATAAAACAGCCTCTTATATTTTTGCTGCCTCAAAACCACTACAAACAACGCAAACGGCTATATTCATCATTCGGGATGTGAAGGTGGGAGAGTATCTCGTAAGAGTGCAAGTGGGTGGGGCTGAGAGCTTACCTGTGGTTGAAGCGGAGCAGTTTGTCAGTCCTAAAGTAGGTATTCAATGAGTATGAATAAAGCACAGTGGCGTGAGGAAAATTGGCGAGATTTATTGGCAGCGATCGCGCAAGTCAAACAAGAGATCGTAGACTATTTTGAATCTTCCCATTCAGCAATCAGTCCTTCTACAGGTCTCGATCGTCCCATTCCTGATACCCTCCAGCAGCTTTCGGCTTGCTTCAATCTCTCTGCATTTGAGCAGTCAGTTCTTCTCGTCTGTGTGGGCATGGAGTTAAGTCCAGAATTTAGTTTTCTATGTGGTCAAGCACAGGGAGATCCAAAGCTGAACTATCCCACATTTATGCTGATGTTAGGTGTTTTTCCACATCACCACTGGAGCGCTCTAACCTCAGAAGGAACCTTGCGGCACTGGCGATTGATCGAACTTGGAGAAGGACAAACCCTGACTCAGAGACAGCTACAAATCGATGAGCGAATTTTACACTATCTCATTGGCGAACCCTCTCTATACCAGCACTTCAAAGGAATCATTGATCTCGTCACTGTCACATCTGATTTAGTACCCTCGCAACAGCAGCTAGCCCAAAAGATGGCATTGCTGTGGCAACAAAACGATCGCGCGATCGTCCAGCTCTACGGCATTGAGACTGCGGCAAAAAGCGCGATCGCTGCAACGGCCGCCCAACTCACTCAACGCAAGCTCTATCGTCTCCGGGCCCAGGCTATTCCCACAAGTCTCAGTGATGTGACGACCCTCGCTTTACTATGGAATCGAGAAGCAATTTTAAGTAATAACGTCTTGATGATTGACGGTCACTCTCATCATGAAATTGATCAGGCAAAAGCGATCGCACTAGACCTTTTTATGACTCATCTGCAAACGCCTCTAGTGATCACAGGGCGCAATCGTAGTTCCTCTCACAGCCTGGAAGGTCAGCAACGTCCTTATATTAGTCTCGAAGTCTATGCGCCTACTTCAGACGAACAGCGCCTTCTCTGGCAATCTAATCTTGCTCAATCAACCGTTGATCCCAGACAGATTGAACGATTAGTAACTCAATTTAATTTAAACCAGCCGTCAATTGATGCAGTTTGCGCCGAGGCGACTCAGGCTGCTCAACTTTGGGATTTGTGCCGACTGCGATCGCGGCCTCAAATGGATGACTTAGCTCAACGCATTGAAGCCGGTGCAGGCTGGGAGAACTTAGTATTACCAGAGACCCAAAAGCAGATGTTAAGAGCGATCGCGGCTCAGATCAAACAACGCACTCAGGTCTATCAACAGTGGGGATTTGGCACAAAAAACAAGCGCGGGTTAGGCATCAGTGCGCTATTTGCGGGGGCAAGCGGAACAGGCAAAACAATGGCGGCCGAAGTGCTGGCTCAGACGTTAAAACTTGACTTATATCGAATTGATCTCAGTGCCGTTGTTAGCAAATACATTGGGGAAACCGAGAAGAATCTGGGTCGAGTGTTTGATGCCGCAGAATCTGGATCGGTGATTTTGCTATTTGATGAAGCAGATGCTTTGTTTGGCAAGCGGAGTGAAGTAAAAGATAGCCACGATCGCTACGCCAACATGGAAGTGAGCTATCTCCTACAACGGATGGAGACTTATCAAGGACTGGCAATCTTGACAACGAACTTAAAAGAAACTTTAGATACTGCATTTTTGCGACGCATTCGATTTGTGATCAAGTTTCCCTTTCCTGATGCTGTGCAGCGCGAAGAAATTTGGCGGCGTGTTTTTCCAGAAACCTTGCCTGTTGAAGCCTTAGATATGGCAAAACTGGCAAGGTTAAACGTGGCAGGTGGAAACATTCGTAACATTGCGCTGAATGCAGCCTTTATCGCAGCAGACACCGAAGAAGCCGTAGGAATGAAATATCTCCTAGAAGCCGCTAAGAGCGAGTACGCCAAGCTAGAGCGAACGTTGACCGATGCAGAAGTGCGCGGCTGGATTACGTAACCAAAGCGCTTCGCTGAAACCCTACGCATCAGCAGCCGACGCAAGCGATGAACGCGATGCAACCTTTGTTGACCCAACTGATCGATTTGCCCAGAATGGACGTAAAAGACTACCACGATTAGTGCAGAGCGCAACTCCAAAGGAACTGTCGTGGAGATCTGATTCCGGATGTCGAAGCTCATGGTGCCAGCGCGATCGTGCTTAGAAATTAAAGCTTAAGCATTTCGGTCTTTAGGCAAAATGGCGCGATCGCCAATCGCTCCTATCTATTAGGTAACTTCAGTTTTGGCTCAAATTCTGATAGGGCGAACTTTGGTGGGGTTGGAGACTTGACGAGCGATCGCGGCGACTAAACTAGCTGGGTCAGCGGGTTTGGGAATATGCTGTTGAAATCCGGCGGCAAAGACTTTTTGCTGAGTCGTTTCTGCGGCGTAAGCGGTGAGCGCGATCGCAGGGAGATGCTCAAATTCAGGCATCGCTCTAACTTGTTGAATGAGTCCATAGCCATCGACATCAGGCATCCCTAAATCACTCAGGAGCAGATTGGGCTGGATGTCTGTGAGTAAGGCGAGTGCGTCGATCGCGGAAGCGGCAAGCGTGACTTCTGCACCATAGCTTTGCAGCAAAAACGCAAGCAATGTGCGGGTGTCGGTCTCATCATCGACGACTAACACATGAATCCCTTCCAGAGTCAGGGTTTCAATGTCCACCTCCTTAGTAGTGGGCATGAACACGGCTTCAGAGCGGGATTCCTTAAAGATCCGCTGACTCATCTGATTCGGAATTGTGTCGATCATGGGATTGAACTGCCGGAGGTGCGAAGCGCTCAAGGTAAGCTTCCTCAAGGACAGTTGAGCATTCGAGCGTTTCATGAACAGGGCAAAGTCAACCTGGAAATTAGGGATGACGGGAAGGGAATTGATCCCGATCGGTTGAAGCAGCGATCGCAGCAATTGGGGATATTAACGTCTACTCAAGCCAATGCACTGAGCGATCGAGAAGCCTTTGACTTGATGTTTCTGCCTGGATTTTCGACCGCAGAGCGCGTGACCAATCTATCAGGTCGCGGCGTAGGAATGGATGTCGTGCGCTCAAACTTGGAACGAGTCAACGGCACGATCGAGGTTCGCAGTCAGATCAACATTGGCACTACCTTTCGGATTAAAATCCCGTTGACGTTGGCGATTGTCTCGGTGCTTCTAATTTCGGTAGTGCTACACAAGTAATGATGCATTGTAGTGATGGATGAAATACCAAATGGCACCAATGTGATTCTCTAAGGATTTGGAGAAGGACAAGGTTTTTCGGACTAACCGAGACACTCGTTGCCTCAAGGTGTTGTTGAATCGCTCAATGTAGCTCGTTTTTCCCGTCTCTCTGCCCACTGCTCAATGGCGCTTGCTCGGTAGAACGGCTGCATATGCTGCCCAAAAGTCGGTGTAGGCGATCGCACATTGGCGATAGACCGGAGGCAACGAGTCCCACAATTTACGAGCCGCCGCTTCATCGCGTGCGCCAATATAAACACCCACAATCTCACGCGTGTCAGCATCGAGCGCCAACCAGACCCACTGCTTGTTCCCTTTGTTGTCCACAAATGACCACAACTCATCGCATTGAATCGTCAGCCTCCCCTTTTTTTGGCTGTCACCTGCACTTGCCGGGGCACCTTTGCATATTTCTCATTGACGTAGGTTTGGAGCCATTGTTCAGAAACTTGGGTTGCACGGGCAATCCCAGCCAGTGAAATCCGTTCTAACAACAATCGGTCAATCAACTCTCGCGTGGTTTGGTCAATCACCTTTTTAGTGGGTTGTTCAATGAACTGCCGTCCACAGTCATGACACTTGAACCGTTGTTTACCATTAGTCGTTTCCAGAAATTAAATTGAGTTAAAAAAAGAGGGTAAAACGAAGTTTTCGTGGCTTACCCTCAGATGAAAAAACTGCTTGATTATATCCAAATTCATCCTCAAAAGACTCAATGTTTGTTAGGCATCAGGTTTGAGGATTTCCAACAGCTACATGAGAAAGCCAAACAAGCTCATGCTCAAAACCAAGCCAAAACAGAAGCCCAAAAAGTGAGGGTCAACGCCAAGGGAGCAGGACGACCCCGTCGACTGAGCCTATGTGAAACCCTGGGATTGTGTCTGTTCTACTTGCGGCACGATCCCCCCTTTGAGGGGTTGGGGATGCTGTTCGAGGTGTCCAAAAGTGAAGCACATGAGACGTTCCATGAGGGGTTGAAACTGCTGCGACAGGGGTTGCCTGCGAGTTTGTTCGAGGAGTTTGGTCATGACCCCTATCTGTGGTCAGTGGTGCAGGCGTTGTGGCAGGCGGAAGTGCTATTGGCTGACAGTCCCGAACAAGCCAGAGAACGTCCGGGTGATTATGCCGCCCAAAAGACCTGTTACTCAGGCAAAAAGCGACAGCACACCCAGAAAACGGGACTGTTGGGCACCGCCGATGGGCAAGAGATTGTCGATGTGATGGCAGGGGTTCCAGTACCCACTGCTGATATCCATCTTCTGCGGCAACATCAGGAACGCCTCGATCCCCAGCAGCAGTTTATGGGCGATAAAGCCTACCAAGGAGCCGAGCGCACCACCACACCCCACAAGAAGCCAAGAAATAAACAACTGAGCGAATCCCAACGCAGCGAAAACCAGGGGATTTCGGGTCAGCGCATCTTCATCGAACCCCTGATTCGTCGCTTGAAGATCTTTCGGATTCTCACCCATCGGTTTCGCCTGCATTCGTGGCGCTATGAGTCCGTGATGTTGACCATTTGTGGACTGGTGAGATTACGATTGGGCAGGCTTGATTTCACGAATTACAACTTTTGAAATTGGGAGAAAGCCCATGTCTTGAGCCACGCGATGTTGAACAGTCGTTTCTGTTAGAAACTGCCTCAACCCCTGATGCTACCGTTCTTGAACAATCCTGGTGGAATGACCTCAAACCCAGCAGCAGTCTCGCTTGTAAATTCTCGGAAAGGTCTCTTGATAGTATCGTTTCATCTGGGCTTCTATTGGGGCAGGGTAGGATTGCATCATTTCACTCGTGATTCATCGATCTCTCTATCTTACAGATACAGATAGTAGAATTACACCTTATTTAATTCACGATCCTGAGGAATATCATCAGGCAGACTTTGATGGCGATCAACTCATGGTTAGCCCTGCTAGCCAGTTGCCTAACCTTGCAAAGGAAACACTGCGAGCGGGCGAACTAGGACGGTTTGAGGCAGTGAAACAACGCCCCAAGCTGGCTTATAGCGAAGTTGTCACCGATGATGGTTTGAAGTACCAGAATCTGGCTCAGATTGCGGCTGCGGCGAATCAGAACAAGGTAGGTTTGGTGGCAACCAACATTGGGCGGGTGCAATCGTCGATGCCGGGGGAAGGGGAGAATGTTGAGCGGTTTGAGCGCCGTCAACGAAAACTGCTTAACCGTCTGTTTCAAGCACTTCAGGTCGAGGTCGATTCACCCAAAAGTGCAGAACGGTTGGAGGACATCAAGGAGATCGAAGGGGAGAAACTGCTTTTGGATGCAAAACGCTGGTCAGAATCGCATCCCAGCCACTTTTTTGACTTCAAGAAGGACGATCGCCTCTATCAATGGTTCGGACAGTTTTTAGTTGAGGGGATGGACAAGAAAGCTATCGATC